>JAENXB010000101.1 GCA_016649785.1 Flavobacteriaceae bacterium | reverse complement strand
CTAATGAAGCCTGAACATCTTTCAACACTTCAATATAAATGCCGCCCAGACCACACAATACCAAATGCCCGAATTTATCTTCTTTTTTAGCACCTATAAAAAGTTCAATTCCCTTTTTCATAGGTTGAATCAAAACAGCTGTAGCGCCATCAATTTCCATTATCTTATCAAAAGCATAGCTTAGTTTTTCTTCAGAATTGATATTTAAGAAGATCCCTCCCACATCCGATTTGTGAACAGGGCCCACAACTTTCATCACTACCGGAAACCCAAGGTTTTTGATCTCAGAGATACATTCCTTTTGTGTTGTACAAACAACCTCGGCAACAATTGGAATTTGAGCCGCGATCAACAATTCTTTTACCTGTTGAGGCTGTAAATAACCATTGGTGGAATTGTCAATTATAGCTCTTATTTTTTGTAAATCTAGGATTGGTTTTGATAATGCCGTGAAATTGGGTTTTGGGGTTTTGGCTATTTTCGCCAATGCATTTCCGAATAAAACCTCATCGGGAAAATTGATGTTGCCCTTTGAAATAAAAGCATCGATCTCATTTTTCACATTTACTACCGAAGGCAAAACCGAAAATATGGGTTTTTTGCATTCCCTGATTTTTTTGTGAAGCACCTCATAAACATCATAGACTTCAAATAATCCCGGGCTTCCAAAAATAACGACCATAGCATCAATAGCAGGAAATTTGTGTTCGCAAAAATCGATGATAGTTTCAAGTTGTTCGGCATTTCCGGTAGCCAAAAAATCGATGGGATTTGACACTGATGAACCTGAGAATAATTTCTCAAGTAAGGCTTCGCTTTCTTTTCCGCTTATTTCGGGAACATTCAACCCGTTTTTTGACAAAGCATCTGTCAGCATTACCGCGGGTCCGCCTGCGTGTGTGATAATCGCGATATTTTTTCCTTTAAGTTCCGGATGCATAAAAATGGAAGCTACAGTGATCAACTCATTTCTTCCGTAACAGCGCACAATTCCGGCTTTTTTGAACAAGGAATCTACCGCCACATCCGAATTCGCCAAAGCCCCGGTGTGCGAACTTGCAGCCCTGCTTCCCGCCGATGAACTTCCCGCTTTTATCGCGGCAATTTTGCAGCCTTTTTGAATTAGTGAAGACGCATGTTTTAAGAGTTTCTTCGGATTATTGATACTTTCAATATAAAGCAGTTTTACCTTCGAACTTTTTTCACTGTCAAAAGTTTCATCCAAATGTTCGAAAACATCCTCTACTCCTATTTGTGCCGAATTTCCGACTGAATAAACGCCTGAAAAGGTTAAACCCGTTGAGTTTGCAGCTTCAATAATAAAAACCGCCGTCGCCCCGGAACCCGAAATAAAATCGACTCCATTTGGATGCAGTTTTGGAATTGGCGTTGTAAAAACCCCCGCGTAATTCTGATTGATCAATCCGATATTATTGGGACCCAATAAAGTGCCTCCCACGGCATTTATTTCCTGTACAATTTGTTGTTCCAGTTGCCTCCCTTCCTCGTCTTTTTCGCTAAATCCCGCCGAAAAAATAATAAAACCCCGGGTGTTTTTTTGTCGTGCCAAAACCCTGACAGTTTCCAAAGTAAATTTTGCGGCTATAGCTATAATTGCCAGATCCACATTTGGGATTTCGGTGAGTTCCCGATAGCATTTTACACCCTGAACTTCCGTCTCTTTTGGGTTTACAGCAAAAAGATACCCGCTAAATTTATGATCGATTAAATTTTTAAGAACCCTGCCTCCGGGAGTTTGGATGTTATTTGAAGCTCCAATAACGACAATACTCTTAGGTTGAATAAGTTTTTCGTGTAACATTTATAAATTTTACTTTTTACGAAAGAATTTCCATCGCAATTTCTTTTCCCTTGTTAAAAGCTTCAATATTTTTTTTGACAACGCGCTCCCCTTTTCGTTCAAAAAGACTTTTAATTGCCTGCAATAAACTTTCTTCGCTTAAAGGCAACAGAGAAGATGCCGCGCCCAATATTACAATATTGGTCGCTTTGGAATTTCCAAGATCCTTGGCTATTTTTTTAGCATCGATCAAAATGTTGTTTGGAAGCAGTTTTATTTGATTGTAAAGTTCTTCCATTTTGGGATAATCGGGGATATTCTCAAATGGATTCGAATCTGTGACCAGGTAGCCGTCCTTTTTCAAAAAAGGTAAATACCGCAAGGCTTCCATTGGTTCTACTGAAATAATTATATCCGCTTTCCCCTGGGGGATCAGATCGGAATGGATTTCGGTATCCGAAATGCGAACATGAGATTGCACCGCTCCCCCACGTTGGCTCATTCCGTGAACTTCAGACTGTTTTAAATTAAGGCCACTTTCCAGGGCCGCCGTATCTAAAACTGCAGCGATAGTCAGGATTCCCTGTCCTCCAACTCCTGCTAAAATTATATTTGTTTTCATTTGTTTATATTATTGTTTTTAGTTCTGTTCTATAAAATTTTAGAAACCTTGGTTCTTTAACTTGCAGGGTTTCTCAGAATTTTTTATTTGTTATGTCGAAAATCCCTTACTGAGATTTAATGATTTTGCCGATTTTCGCGCAATTTTAAATCAACCTTTCTGCGCTAATCTGCGGATTTTAAATCTGCGAAATTCTTCGGGAAAACTTTTTTATCACATTTTCTACAACCTATTCATTTATTTTTGCGGCGATTTTTACTGATTTAAATCAATTTTTCAGCGTCAATCTGCGGATTTTAAATCTGCGGAATTCTGCGGGAAACTTTTTTATGGCATTTTTTTTCTGTTTTTGAATGTTGCAGAAACATCCCTACTTTAAATCACTTTATTGAAGCCTTCTTGAGTTCGTTTAATTTGTCCTTTTTCTCTTTCGGCAACTGAACGCAAGGGCGTTGCGATATAATAACCGATACTCCCTGGTAGTTTATTTCCCGACGAACAAAATCCAGGTTTTCCCGGAAATTTTTGTGAAGCGGGGTTAGTACTCTTAAGTGTTCTTCCTCCACTCCAAGACCTCTGCAAATATCGACCAACCTGCCCGAAGCCGATGAATCCTGCGCACCGGTCATGGCAATTGC
Source organism: Flavobacteriaceae bacterium (assembly GCA_016649785.1). GTDB lineage: Bacteria > Bacteroidota > Bacteroidia > Flavobacteriales > Flavobacteriaceae > Gillisia. The sequence continues at coordinate 6,596 of JAENXB010000101.1, read as the reverse complement.
CGAATTATCGGAAATGATCACCGTAATAGGCGTTTTTTCAATAATGCAATCCAATAAACCCGTCATGCCTGAATGCGTAAAGGTAGAATCCCCAATAATTGCGATAGCGGGGTGAATTCCGGCATCTGCGGCACCTTTTGCCATGGTAATTGAAGCACCCATTTCAATAAGTGTATTGACTGTTTTAAATGGTGACAAAACCCCCAAAGCTGAACAGCCAATGTCACCAAAAACCTGTTGGCTTTGAGATTCCTTTTTTAATTCATTTATAACATCAAACAGATCCTTGTGGGAACAACCAACACATAATTCCGGAGGTCTTCCGGTAACAACTTTTGGAAGGCTTTCATTTATTACAACATCAAAACCTAAGGCCTTGGCAATATTATCGGGATTTAATTCTCCCACCCGCGGAACATCCCCGCTCAACCGGCCTATAACTTTTCTGTTTTCGCCTAAAAAGTCGGAGATCATTTCCTCAATAAAAGGATAGCCATCTTCCAGTACCAATATTTTATCACAGGTATCAAATAAATATTTTATAGCTTTTTTAGGCAATGGATATTGTGAGATCTTCAAAATAGGATAAGGACAATTTGTATCTTCAAAATTTTCCATCAAATAATTAAAAGCGATCCCAGAGGCGATAATTCCAATGGAGGTATCGCTACCTTTGATCAACTCATTAAACGCGCTTTTTTCTGAAATTTCAAGCAAGTCAGATTGGAGCTCGACAAGATGCTTATATCTGCTTCGGGCATGCATCGGGATCAACTGAAATTGCGTTGGATTTTCCGGGAGATGAATGCTGTTTTGTTTTTTGCTTCCACCGGTCAAAATCCCGGCTCTTGAATGTGACAAACGGGTTACCATTCTTAAAAGGACTGGCAATTCTAATTTTTCCGACAGTTCAAACGCATATTTGGTTATTTCGTAAGTTTCCTGTTGGTTAGAAGGCTCCAACATTGGAACCATGGCAAATTTTCCATAATAACGGGAATCCTGTTCGTTCTGGGAGGAATGCATGGAGGGATCATCGGCTACAACTACAACAAAACCACCATTAATGCCTGAAACCGACATGTTCATAAAAACATCGGCAGCAACGTTCAGCCCAACATGTTTCATAACCGTCATCACCCTTTTGCCCGCATAGGACATCCCAAGAGCCGCTTCCATAGCGGTTTTTTCGTTCACAGACCATTTTGAATGAATACCTTGTTTTATTGCTGTTTTTGAGCGCTGAATATATTCTATGATTTCTGTTGATGGAGTTCCGGGATAGCCATAAACACCGGAGATTCCCGCATCAATGGCTCCTTGTGCCAATGCTTCGTTACCTAAAAGAAGTTTTTTCATCTGTTTATATTATTGTTTTAGCGGACATCTGTCACATCCATATAATCATTCCCCTGTGTGAGAAAATTTGTCTAATGGATGTTTCATTAAATTCTGGTTTAAAGACAAGTATTACTATTGGTCGTGAAATTAATAAAAATCATCGTTATTTTATATGATGAAAATCAGGAACCGTGGTTATAAATTATTGAAAAACAGAATATTTCGTTTTTTTATAACGAAATACCAGAAATACCCCGCTTGAAATTAAACAATCCATAAAATATGGAGCTATTCCAAATAAATAAGTTCAATTAATTCAGAAGAAAAACAACTTGTCAAAATTGACATTTCACAGTATTTATTATTTACTGAAAATTTAGATTAAACGGTCACACTTTTTCCTGATAAATATCATTTTATTTTTCCTGAAATATTTATATTTTTATTTAAGATAGGATAATTTTGTTGGCACTTTTAATATCTAGTTTAATAAAATCCGCAATGTTTTGTTCGAGGGAAAAAGAAATTAAGATATACTAAGAACCATGCAGTTTTATAATGAATATTATTGGGGAATGCACTTTACATGGTGGGTCATTTGGATTGTAATAGTCCTTATGATCTTCCTTTGGCCACGGAAAAGAATTAAAAATAAAAATCCTTTAGAGATCCTAAAAAAGCAATTTGCTGAAGGGGAGATTACCAAAGAACAGTTTGAAGCCATGAAACAAACCATTGATATAAATGATAAAAAGTAACCGATTAAATACAAACAACTAAAAACCAATATTATGAAAAAAATGATCTTTATTTTAGGAATTACAAGCCTGATGTTGACTGCCTGCAATCAACCAAAAAGCTCCGCCCAGGTGTTGAAAGATGAAACCCAACGTCATGAGATTATGCAGACAATTGCAAACGACAAGGAGATGATGACGGAAATGAGCGAAATTATGATGAAGAGCGAAAACGCTAAAATGATGATGATGCAAAACCAGGACATGATGTCAATGATGATGGGCAACCGGGGGATGATGCAAAATAATCCCGGAATGATGCAGGGAATGATGGGAAACATGATGCAAATGGCACAGACAGATTCTGTTATGAGAAAAAACATGACCGGCATGATGGCCAATCACAGGGCAATGATGCAAAGTATGATGCAAACCATGCAGGAAAAGGGAATTATGAGCCCGGAATGCATGAAAGCAAATATGCAGAACCTGGACAAAATGAAGATGGATAAAAAAGGAATGATGGATAATGGAATGATGGATAATAACAAAAAGGAATAAAAAATTCCAACACCAGGGAAATGCCCGATTTTTATTTTATCTGCGTAAATATTTGGGCGTTTTTTTCCTGTTGGTTGCAATTGTTTTCAATAATTGAGCTTACTATTGTTTTAGTTGCTTCTAAAATATTCTAAAACAAACTATCAAAATTGATATATTTTGGAAGATTCAGTAAACCGGCTTCGTTTTAAACGATTAGGAATTCATACCCAGCACGAACATTTTGCTTATATGCGGGAAGATTGTGAGGTATGTATTTCCGAAGGTTTCGAAGCGCTCACCCGTATCCGGATCACCAGTGGCAGAAAATCAATTGTTGCCAGCCTGAATGTTATTCGTACCGACATATTAACACCGGAAGAAATCAGTTTGTCCGAGAGCGCAATTCTTGCTTTAGGAATTAAGGAAGGAAAATATGTAACCATCTCTCACCTGAATCCCATAAATTCCTTAAGCTATGTGCGGTCAAAAATATACGGGAATAATCTTTCGGCAATTAAACTGAAAGAGATCATTGAGGATATTGTTTCCGGAAATTATTCCAATGTTCATCTTTCGGCTTTTATCACGGCCTGTGCCGGAAACCGAATGACAAGTGATGAGATCACCTTTCTGACCCAAGCCATGATTTCGTCCGGACAACGCCTCAGTTGGAAAAATAAATTGGTTGTAGATAAACATTGTATAGGCGGACTACCGGGAAACAGGACAACCCCCATCATAGTATCCATAGTCACGGCCTTTGGATTGACCATGCCCAAAACTTCTTCCCGGGCCATCACATCTCCTGCCGGAACAGCAGATACAATGGAAGTGATGACAATTGTTAACCTTACAATGGCACAAATTATAAAAGTGGTGGAAAAGGAAGGAGGCTGCATTGCCTGGGGAAGTACTGCGAAATTGAGTCCCGCAGATGATATCCTGATCCGGGTTGAAAAATCTTTGGATCTGGACAGCGAAGGCCAACTCATCGCATCTGTTCTCTCTAAAAAAGCGGCGGCAGGATCCAACCATGTGGTAATAGATATGCCTATTGGGGATACAGCCAAGATCAGGAGCATTGAGGCTGCCAATAAGCTTAAAGTTGAAATGGAAAAAGTAGCACACGCCATAGGAATTAAATTGAAAATTGTTATTACAGATGGAACCCAGCCTGTAGGAAGAGGCATTGGCCCTGCTTTAGAGGCAAGGGACATTCTTTCCGTATTGAGAAATGAAGAAAACGCCCCAACAGATTTGAAGGAAAGAGCTATCCTGCTTGCAGGCGAATTATTGGAACTCTCAGGTAAGGTCGAATTGGGTGATGGAAATGAAAAAGCCAGGAAAATACTTGAATCCGGGGAGGCTTATAAGAAGTTCAAGGCCATTTGTAATGCGCAGGGAAGGTTTACAGAACCAAAACTTGCCTTGTATAAACATGAAATTAAGGCAGATCTTGCAGGAACCGTGATAAAAGTAGATAACAGAAGGCTTGCCAAAATAGCGAAACTTGCCGGAGCACCAAGCGATAAGGAGGCCGGCATTGATTTTATGGCCCCAATAGGTATTGAGGTGGAAAAAGGACAAACCTTATATATAATCTATGCTGAATCCAGGGGTGAACTGGAATATGCCATGGAGTATTACAATTCCCAAACTGATATATTAACCATTGAATAAATGAAAAAACAGGGAACCATACTTTTTGCCCTTCCCGGCAACGAAGAATTGACAGAAAAACTGGCCTTGCATTTGAATGTTGAAAAAGGAGTCTCTGTTATTCGTCAATTCCCCGATGGGGAAACTTATGTTCAAATTCAATCTGATGTTAAAAATAAACGGGTAATATTGGTTTGTACTTTACATCAGCCCGATAATAAACTATTACCGCTTTATTTCCTTTCCAAAACAGCCAAAGATCTGGGTGCGGAAAGCATTTGTCTTGTCGCACCATATTTGGCTTATATGAGACAGGATAAGCGGTTTACTCCTGGTGAAGGTATAACATCAAAATACTTTGGGAAACTTGTCTCAGTATTTGCAGAAAGCCTGATAACAGTTGATCCTCATTTGCACCGAAAAAAATCATTAAATGAGGTTTACAATATCCCGAATAAGGTAATTCATTCTGCAAAACTTATTTCGGAATGGATAAAGATGAATATTAAAAACCCTGTTTTGATAGGGCCAGACATCGAAAGCAAACAATGGGTTTCCAAAGTCGCAAAAGACGCCGGAGCATCTTTTATTGTGTTGGAAAAAACAAGACTTGGAGATAGGAAGGTGTTAGTATCCCTGCCACAGGTAGATGCCTACAAAAATCACACTCCCGTATTAATTGATGACATTATTTCCACTGCCGGAACAATGATCGAAACAACTGTTCAGCTTAAAAAAGCAGGGATGAAACCTCCGGTTTGCATTGGAATTCACGCAGTATTTGCCGAAAATGCCTATCAGGATCTTCTGAATGCAGGGGTGGCAGACATCATTACCTGCAACACGATTCCCTATAAAAGCAACCGGATCGATATAAGTAAAAATATCGCAGAAGCGATTGGCATGGAAATCCATCAGGTTTAGCTTTTATTTTAATATTGGTAAACTGATAAAAAGAACCAGAAAAATAAGCTTGTTTAATTTTACTAAAATATATACACTATGATGTTTGGATGGGTTATAATAGTATTTGCAGTTGTTATTCTAATCTGGTTTTTAAGCCGTGGAAAATTTGAATTACCCGGCAGGGCCAGAAATGATAAAGCTCCCATGGAAGTATTGGAAGATAGATTTGCAAGGGGAGAGATAAATAAGGAAGAATTTGAAGAGGCTCAAAGACTCTTAAGGGAGAAGTAATAACAATTAAAATCTAAAAATTATGTGGCACATGTATGATGACGGAAATTTCTATGGGATGCACCTTATTTGGTGGTTCATATGGATCGTATTGTTGATATGGGTTTTTTTAACTCCGTGGGGCTATCGCGGTCGCAGAGGAAAGGAAGAAACGCCATTAGACATTCTCAAAAAGCGATATGCCAGTGGTGAAATTAATAAAGAGGAATATGAGGAACGCAAACAGGTATTGGAAAAAAATTAATCATAAATCTTAATTTCACACAACTTAAAGCTGAGATCAATATTAATAATATCTGCAGGTTTTTAATTAGCTATATAGAAGATTGTCCTTCAAACGGAAATTTTATCCGGATTGAATTGGACGGAAATTCCTATAAATTAAATTTTTCCCAGGTATAAACCATATTTTCTGAATTACTTTTTCCTTTTTAAGGAATACAGATCCTTTCTCCTGTCTTTCATATTTCGAACACTTCCAAAGTTGTGCAATTCCTTGAGCAAGTCCAAATCTACATCCACCAGCAAGGTACTTTCCGTATTTGGAGTGGCTTCAGCCTTAATTCCATTTACCGGAAAAGCAAAATCTGAAGGTGTAAACACGGCACTTTGGGCATATTGTATATCCATGTTATTCACTTTGGGCAAATTTCCCACAGATCCTGCAATTGCCACATAACATTCATTTTCTACCGCCCGGGCCTGGGCACATATCTTCACCCTGGAATACCCGTTTTGGGTATCGGTCATAAACGGCACAAAAAGGATATTCATTCCTTCTTCGGCTAAAATTCTGGATAACTCGGGGAATTCGATATCGTAGCAAATCAAAATTCCTATTTTTCCGCAATCGGTATCAAAAGTTTGCAGTTTGGTCCCGCCTTTCATTCCCCAGGCAGATTCTTCAGCCGAGGTAATATGCAATTTTTCATAGCGTTCAACACTTCCGTCCCTTCTGCATAAAAAGCCAACATTATACATATGTTCCCCTATCACCTGGGGCATACTTCCGGTTATGATGTTGATATTATAAGTAATGGCAAAATCCCTGAAGGTTTCAAGCAACCTGTCTGTGTAGGACGACAGGCCACGAATGGCTTCAGCTTCATTTAAATCATT
>JAENXB010000124.1 GCA_016649785.1 Flavobacteriaceae bacterium | reverse complement strand
GGGTTTATTGAAATCCCCGTAATTCCAAATGGAGAAGGCGGCTGGATGACCAAAGAGTCCTCTGATCTGGAATTGCCTCAGGGACAGTACACCCTGGAATATTTCGCGGTTTTAGATGCCGGCAATAATATACTTTGGATTGCACCTCGTGAAAATGACGTGTATGGCCCCGCAAACTTTGCGGCCTTTGTTAATGATGCCCTTCCTATAGATATCAATTTAAGGGTTGGGGTTAAAAAATACATAGACGTGGAGGTATTGTGTTATGACGAACGCTTTGCCGATGAATATGGATATTTGTTCTTTGATTTCACAGTAGTAGATACTGTTACCTTATGTATTTTCGGTAACTACTGTAATGAAATTGGAAGGCACTTCCCCGCTAAATTCAGTGTAGAAGCCTGGATGTATTCCGGAGATCCTCTAAATCCAAAAGGAGCAGCATTAACCAATGAAGCGCTGTTCAACGAAACAGGTTTTTATGAAAATCCAACAGAGGCTTTTGCCAAACCTTTATGTTTTGCTTTACCTGACGGGGAGGAAGATGATTGGTATTATATTGAAATCAGTATTCTGGACTTTGTTGGGGTTTATGATGCACCTGCAGGACTTAAACAAACCTTGGTGATTTCTGACACAGAAGTATTAGACCTTTATAATAATACTGGAACAAACACCTATTATCACTTTAGGGAAGGTTGTGAAGACCAACCTTGTCCTATTACAGATCAGGACTGCGATGGTATTAACGATGATGTAGATAATTGTCCTAAAATTTATAACCCGGCTCAAATAGATACTGATGGAGATGGTAAAGGAGACGCTTGTGATGTTTGTCCTGGTGATGCTACAAATACCTGTAATATTGTAGATTCTGATGGTGATGGAGTTGCTGATCCAGAAGATAATTGTCCTAACACATCAAATGCTGATCAGGCTGATGCCGATGGAGATGGGGTAGGAGATGTTTGTGATAACTGTGTAAATACAAGAAACCCTTTACAAGGCGATAATGATAGAGATGGAGTAGGAAATCTTTGTGATAATTGTATAAACACAGCAAACCCTGCCCAGGTTGATACCGATAAAGACGGCATAGGAGATCTTTGTGATTCAGGTGAAGTAGTACCTCCTTGTGAAATTGATGCTCCCAATACCGGCTGTTCAGTAGCTAATTTGGAAGGAAACACTGGTTTTGTTCAAATTTCTGCCAATTTGCCTTTTGAATTGAGAGTAAATGGAAGTGTGGCAGGTAACGTATCAGTTGTCATTTCCGGAGGAAACCTTACAATTCTATCTCAACTTAGTGTATCTTATTTATATACTGATTATGAAATTGAAGTATCTGCAAACAGTGATGGATCAAATAGTATAACTATGTGTGGATCTCCTGATTTTGCAGGCGTATTGGATGTTGGTTTTGGCAATATTGGTGCAAGTTATCCCTACTATGTAAGGATGAAAGCCAATGTCTGTCCTGCTGCGCCATAGTAACAAAAATTAACTCTCGCGGGTTGGTCAACCGGGGGGGTGACTGATTTGTGAAGTTAATTTTTATTAATCACCTATAGTTATTTTGATAATAATTAGAAGGTGTTAATAGAAGAGGCTGTCTGGAGTAATCCGGACAGCTTTTTATTTGTAAAAAAGTTAAAAAAGTTAAAAAAGTTTTAATTAGTTAATTGAATTCCATAGGTTTGCACGTCTTAAAAAAGTAAAACACCATAAAATCTCCCCCCGATTTTAGTGTTTTATGGTAATTTGTTATGTTCCTTAATAATCTCATTTAAATTTTCAAATATTCTTCAAATATTAACTAAATAATTTAAGAATTTTAAATAATAATTTGTTTGGAAGTATTTGACTGTTAAATGATTGAAGTTTTTTAACTTTTTTTTTGGAATGAACTTTGAACTCGTATAAACTGTAAAAATTTTTAATAACCCCCCGGACAGTAAAATCAAAACAGGAATTAAGCTGTTCATTAAATATTGTAACCCTACTTATGAGAAAATTGAATTTTTTGTATTTATTACCGGCTTTAGCTATTCTGTCCTGTAGTAAAGATTCCGTAACCGAATTAGAAAAAACAGAACAGCAATTAACAGGAAAAGAAGAAATAACGGCAAATGTAGAAGTTGCTTACCCCGAGGATTTTGGTATTGTTTCCGAAGTTTATTTTGCAGGTCAAAAAATGGCAGTCGAAGAGATTGATGGCGAATTTGTTTATCAAGGCGATATTATTTTTACCGCTGATATGTTGAATTCCAAGGATGTAAAGTTAGTTTACGAAAAAGGAGAGGAACCTTCTCAACAAAAAAGCGTTGGAAGAACCTCCAGCAGATGGACAAACAACACAGTATATTTTTCTGTAGATAACAATTTGCCCGATAAAAACAGGGTGTATGATGCCGTACAACATTGGGAAGCAAATTCTTCTTTAGATTTTATTGAAAGCTCCAGTCAATCAAATTATATCTACTTTACATCCGGTTCGGGATGTTCTTCCTTCGTGGGTATGGTAGGCGGTAAACAAAACATAACCCTTGCCAGCGGTTGCACCACAGGTAATACCATTCATGAAATTGGTCACGCCATTGGGTTATGGCACGAACAAAGCAGGGTTGACAGGGACAGCCACATCAAAATACAATTCGAAAATATTCAAAGTGGAAGGGAACACAACTTCAAAACTTATGAAGAAAGCGGATTTGATGGGCAGGAATTTACCAGCAACCTGGACTTTGGATCTATTATGATGTATGGACCTTATTCTTTCTCCAGTAATGGATTACCTACTATTGTAAAAGTCGATGGAAGTCTTTATTCCACTCAAAGAACCGCGCTTTCTTCCGGCGATAAAGTTGGGGTCAACATTATGTATCCTGATAATGGAGGAGGCACTACAACGCCGGAACCCACTTATATTAATGGTGAATACTATACCATAAGTGGACTTACCGTACTTCGTTATAACGACGGTTGGTACTACTATTCCCGCTACGGCTGGAGAACGGTTGAACTTAAAAGTGGTTATTGGTTCTATGTTTAGTTTATTTTTCTATAATTTAAAAAACCCGGATTTAAAATCCGGGTTTTTTTATGCGCAATTTTTAGTTATAGCTCCTTAAGGATCAAAACCTTAATATGGGTATCCCCATTTTACCTGTGTAAATAATCCCCAATTCTAAGTTCGCTTATACATCGTAGATTAAGTTTGTTAAATTTTCAAAAATTTTTATAAACAAAAACCGAAAATTAGTTAAAGGATATCCAGAATTATTTTATAATTCAAATTTTATATTCCTAAAAAGCAATACTTTATTCTTCAATATACCATAATCTGATTCATTGATTTATGGGAAATTAGGGGGATTTCCTCCATATATTAAACTACATAAAATGTTTAGTTTAGTATAAAGATATAGTCCCCCTTGGTTGTATCTTTTTATAAAGTGTCCCTCCACAAACACTTCAAAATGCATCACTCAATAGTTTAAAAACCCCAGTTGGATCAACTTATATTTAATTTCAATTTTGAAAAGAAAAGATTTTTCAGTTTAAACTGACTTTTGTTTCTAATATCAAATTAAAACAAAATGATTATTCAATTTCCTGGAGTTAACCACTTATAAAAAGTGAACTAATCAAGGGGTTTGTCAACTTAAAAAAGTGAATTATAAACATAATTACAATATTGATTAACCATTCTATTATTTATTAAATTAAAATTATTCGAAATGAAAATCATTAAAATTTACCTGGTATGCTTAGCGGTTACCGGTTTGTTATTTACTTCTTGTAGTAAAGAAGATGAAAGTAGCCTTAGTGGACTGCCTGGGGATGAGGCACCACAAACGGCTACTTTGTCATTTGGGGCTGTTTTAAATGATTTGGTTTCCAATAGTGTGGCTAATGAACAACATATTCCCGGAGATGTTCCGGCCTGTTCCGATGCTGCCCCGACAAAAGTCCGGGTTGCGTTAAAAGATGCACAGGATACCTGGGTTGCAGGACAAAATGGAGATACCGGCGGATTTATTGAAATTCCTGTAATTCCCAATGGAGAAGGTGGTTGGATGACTAAGGAGTCAGACGAGGTAGAATTACCGCAAGGTCAGTACACCCTGGAATATTTTGCGGTATTGGATGCCGGTAATAATGTGCTTTGGATTGCTCCCCGTGAAAATGACGATTACGGGTATTCCAACTTCGCTGCCTTCGTGAGTGATCCCCTTCCAATTAATATCAATTTAAGAGATGGAGTAAAAAAATACGTAAATGTTGAGGTATTATGTTATGATGAACGTTTTGCGGATGAATTTGGCTATCTGTTTTTTAATTTCACGGGAGTGAGAGTAATTATTTTAGGTGTATATGGTAACATATGTGATGAAACCGGCAGACACTCCCCGGCGCATTTTAGATTTGATGTTTGGACTTACAGCGGTGATCCATTAAATCCTAAAGGAACTCCTTTGTTTAATGCCAATAATCCTTTGATGAATGAGCATGGGGTTTATGAAGATACCGGAGATGAGTATAGCATGCCATTATGGGTAGCCTTACCTGATAACGAAGATGTAAATGATCTGTTTTACGCAGAAATGTGGATGATAGATGAACAAGGCGACCCAACTGCCTCCGACCCAATAAGAATGGGAGAATTTACCCAGGAAGGTGTAGAATCATTATTCTATTCAGATAATGGGGTAGAGAGAGCGAAATACCTTCACTTTAGAGATGGTTGTGGAAGTGATGGAATGCAGGACGATTCAGATCCTACTTTTTTCTTTCCACCAAATTAACAGGAAGTTGTTTTTGCGGTAAAATCATATTCACTTATGATCCTTCAATTTGAAAAAGATCAGAAAATAGAATAAACGACCAAAGAAGATTTAAATAGCTAAATTTAAATAACGAGAGAGGCAAAATTGCCCCCCTCGTTATTTTTTTAATCCAAAGGAAAAATCATTTTGGCAATTATAGAACCTTCCAGTTTCCAGAGGTTCAATTTAAAAAAAAGCCTTAATACCTGTTTCCCATTCATCTAAAAATTCCTGAATTTCTTCAATAAACTCATCAGGTTTATTGGATTGGTTTATTGTGCAGTGTAATATGATTCTTTTACGTTCTTCAGATAAACCGGTAGTAATTGTCCAGGACAACGCATTGGGGCAATCCAACAAAGTAAAACGGACTCCTCCGTTTATTTTATCGTAACTAATTTTAAATTCCCCCCAGAGGGTTGATCCTAAAAAATTTTCTTCATGATTTTCAATAAAAAGCATAGTTTCAGTAAAATTTTCTATGCTTTTTGGCTGAACAGAATCTTTAATTAATTCTTGTGTTACCTTTTTGTCAATAATTCTAAAAAATTCCATTTTTAATATTTTATAAATCTTTAAATATCTCTAATTAATGTTTTAAATAATCCTGGTTTTCAATTCAAAATCAATTTGTTATGCTAAAATCCAACCGCAGTATCATCCCCGCGCTTATCGGCACCACCTTCCAGTTTTCCGTCGGGCAATCTTAAGATTGCGTCAACTTTTCCAAGGATACGAGAATCCCCTTCATTTATATTATAGCCTTTGGCTTTAAGCTTTTCCAGCAATTCTTTGTCAAAGGCATTTGGTTCAAACAAGATCTCATCGGGCAACCACTGATGATGGAATCGGGGAGCGTTAACCGCTTCCTGCATTGTCATATCAAATTCTGCAACATTTAAAATTGTTTGCAAAACAGAGGTGATAATTGTTGAGCCTCCGGGGGTACCCACTGTCATCCAGAATTTTCCGTTCTTTTCAACTATAGTAGGGGTCATGGAACTCAACATTCGTTTTTCCGGTTCAATGGCATTTGCTTCCGCACCTATAAGTCCGAACATATTTGGAACTCCCGGTTTAGCGCTAAAATCGTCCATTTCATTATTAAGAAAAAACCCTAATTCTTCCACATAAAGTTTAGAGCCATAAGCACCGTTTAGGGTTGAGGTAACCGCGATGGCATTTCCAAATTGATCGACAATAGAATAATGTGTAGTTTCATCGCTTTCATATCCTGGAATTTTTCCGTGTTCCAGTTCAGAAGAAGCAGTAGCAAGATCAAAGTTGAAACTATCCATCCTGTTTTTCAAATATTCATCGCTTACAAGCACATCCAGCGGAACTTTGACAAAATCTGTATCCCCCAGGTAAAAACTTCTGTCGGCATAAGCGCGACGTTCCGCTTCGGTAAGTAACTGTATGGTTTTAATATTGTTATGACCATATTCTTTAATTGGAAAGTCTTCGATCATGTTCATAATCTGGGCCAAAGCAACACCTCCACTGGATGGTGGTGCCATAGAAATAATCTTAAGTCCATTATAGTTAAAGGTGATGGGTTCTCTCCAAACGGTTTCATACTTCCTAAGGTCTTCCAGGGTGATAATTCCACCATTTTCCTGAATGAATTCTACCAGTATTTGACCGGTTTCCCCGCCGTAATATTCCCCTTTCCCGTTAGCGACAAGTTTTTCAAGGGTTTTGGCCAAAGCAGGATTTTTTATAGTGTCTCCCGCTTTAATTTGTTTTGCATAAAGAATTTGAGTTTTGTTTACCTGATTAAATGCATCTTTATACGAACTAAAACTTTCGGCCTGCCCGGGAGTTACCGCATAACCTCTTTTAGCCAATTCAATAACAGGAGCAAGGATTTGTCCTATTGGAAGGGAACCCAATTTTTTATGAACCGCAAATATTCCGGCTACCGTTCCCGGAACTCCTATTGCCAAAGAGCCCAACTGACTTTTTTCAGGGATTGCATTGCCATTTTCATCCAGATACATATTTTTTGATGCGGCCAAAGGTGCTTTTTCCCTAAAATTTAAACTTCCAATCTCACCATCGGCTTTTCGGAAAACCATAAATCCGCCACCTCCCAGGCTTCCCGCAAAAGGATAGCTTACAGCCAGCGCCATTTCTGTGGCAACCATAGCGTCAAAGGCATTTCCACCTTGTTTCATGATTTCAGAAGCAATTTGTGATGCTTCAGCCCTGGCGGAAACCACCATGGCTTTTTCTGTAATTAATCCATACTCTTTTGTAACAGGAGTATCTGTAACCGGAAGCTTTGTTTTGCAGGAAAATATCAGAAGGGAAAATATGAGGATATATATTTTTTTCATTTTAATAGTTAGAGTTTATTAATCTTTTCAGCAGTAAAATGTTCCAGATCTTTAAAAAATGACTTAAATTCTTCACCGAATTCAGAATAGTAAAGTTCAAGTTCCTTTACAGCAAGTTTCATATTTGATTTATTTTTGGTCCGATAATCCATCTGATGGAGAATCCTGCCAATACCATCCACCGTGGCATAACTCAGGAGCCAATTATCCTCGATCAGATAAGGCAAAAAATGTTGTACTCTTATCGGCAAAATTTCATAATTCTTATTCAGCAAATCATAAAAACCGGCGGCATATTCTTCCAAAGGAACATTGGAATAATCCATCCAGTTTGCCGCCAAAAAGTGATCGTATAGAATATCCACGATCACGGCGCTATAATGGCTGTAAGCAGGAAATAATCTATGCACGCTTTTTTTAACGATTGGATGCGAATCCGTATAAGTATCTATGGCACGATGCAGAATAATGCCTTTTTGAATTCTGTCGGGAAAGAAACTGTACTTTTTCCCCTTCACAGAATCGGCTATAAACTGACCGATTTTCAATTGCTCGTCTTCTCCGGAAAGATATATATGTGCCAGATAATTCATCCGGGCAAGTTACTAATTTTAGTGTTTCTTTATTTAATTTATGTTAAGTTTTGGCGCAACGCCGCACAGGCTTGTATATTTGTCTTTTGGGAAACAAGTGGAAAGTTGTTTGTTGTTTATGGTTTGTAGTTTATCGTCAATAAAAATAAGAAAAAAAAGGGAAATTATAGTGACAAGAGCTATACTTAAAAGTTAGATAGAGGAAAAATATTAGTGCATTCGTGGCTAAAAAAAACAGAATCGATAAACGGTCAACCTTATTCAGGCATGGGCAATGGACAAACCACAAACTACAAACCATAAACGTTACACCCAAATTATAAAATATTCAATAAAAAATATAAAATAAAAAGATGAGTTTAATAAAATCAATTTCAGGGATACGGGGTACTATTGGCGGAAAACCAGGAGATAATTTAACTCCGTTGGATGCGGTGAAGTTTGCCGCGGCCTACGGGACCTGGCTTAAAAATGAGCATAAAAACAAAAAAATAAAAGTGGTCATTGGCCGGGATGCCCGGATTTCGGGAGCTATGGTTCAGCAATTGGTGATGAATACCCTTGTAGGACTGGGGATTGATGTGATTGATGTAGGGCTTTCAACAACTCCCACT
>JAENXB010000215.1 GCA_016649785.1 Flavobacteriaceae bacterium | reverse complement strand
GGTAAAACAAAAATAATCAACTTTTTTATCTATCCCCTTCGGGGTTTTCTTTTTCGGCTACGCCTTCAAAGAAAACCCCGAAGGGGATGAAATGCCATTAACAATGTGGTGAAACTTTACACCTAATAAATATCCTGCCCGTAAAAAACTATACACACAACCTATAAAAGCGCAGTTCGTAGCAGGCAGTTTTATGTTTTTTAGAACTTCCGATTTTAATGATATTGGCGGTTTTGATACTAATATATTTCTGTATTATGAAGAAACGGATTTATGTAAGAGATTGCTGAAAATTGGCAAACATGCATACCTCTTTCCGCAGGCAAAATTCATCCATTATCACGGGGCGAGCACAAAAAAATCGATTGAATTAAAAATTAAATTAAAAATTTCACTATTATATGTAATAAGAAAACATTATGGACTTTTTCAATACTGGATTTTACTTATATTCTTTCAGGTCAGGTATTTCTTTAGTTCCTTAATTAAACCTAAATATTTTAAATTATGGTTAATCTTAATTGCACAGGCTACTTTAAGCAGTTCCTTAAAATCTAAACAAAAAATAAATGATTAATTAATCGAGGTATATAATTCTACAGGCAAATTTTAAGTTTGTATTTTTTAAAAAAGGCATCACCTAAAATTTTGTTTTAAATATTATAAATTTGAACCTTCATTCAGGTTTCAAATCAAGAAAATAAGAAGTTTAGTTTTATTGAATACTCAAGTTCTATGAAAATATTACATCTTTCTGCGGTTAAAAATTGGGGTGGTGGTGAAAACCATATAGAAAATCTTTGTAAAGAATTGCAATCCATTGCTCCGGAAGTAAACAACAGCATATTTTGCATTGAAAACGGGGCATTTCAGCAAAGACTAAAATTGACAAATATCCAGGTAATCCCTGCTGAATTGAGTTTTAAAATGGATCCGCGGTATTTTTTAAAGCTTATCCGGGTTTGTAAAAGGGAAAAAATCGATTTGATCCATATTCACGACAGCACCGCCCTTGCGCTTTGTATTATGGGAGATCGTTTATTTGATTTACCTCCGTTTATCTTCAGCAAGAAAACATCCTTTCCAATAAGACTGCGCAAACCAACTCTCTATAAATATAATTACCCTAAAATCAAGCGGATCTTATGTGTGTCACAAGCCACAAAAGAAATAACGGCCCACAGCATCCGTGATCCGGAAAAGCTGGTTTGTATATACCACGGAACCGGTATTAAGGACAAAAGCTCTCAAACAACATTCAAGTTGCGGGACCGATTAAAACTGGATAATAACATAAGCATTATTGGAAATATCGCCAATCATATCTGGCCAAAGAATCTGGAAACTTTTATTTTGGTGGCAAATGAACTTATAAATAATCAGGGCAGAAAAAACCTTCATTTTGTGCAGATCGGTTCGTATTCCAATCTCACAAAAAACCTGCTGCTGGAAGTTGAACGCCTTAATTTGCAAGATCACATCAGTTTTTTGGATCAAATTCCGCAGGCGTCCAATTTTATTCCCCAATTTGATATTTCGCTGATAACTTCTGAAAGTGAAGGCGTGCCGCAGTTTATTTATGAATCTTTTTATCATGAAATACCGGTAATCAGTACCGATGTCGGCGGAATTTCTGAAGTGATTCAACACGCAACAAACGGTCTTTTGGCTCCGGCTTTTGATTTTATGCAATTGGCTGAGCATATTGTAACTTTGCAAAAAAATACAGAATTGCGCGGGCAATTTACCAGCGTTTCAAAAGTAAAACTACATCGCAGTTTTACTACCGCAATAATGGCACAAAAAACTTTAGTTGAATATAAAAACGTTTTAAATGGAAGATTTTAAGGATGAAACCGAGAGGTGCCTGGAAGTATTAAAAAAGGGAGGCATTATATTATATCCCACAGATACCATTTGGGGAATAGGTTGTGACGCAACCAATGCTGCCGCGGTAGAAAGAATTTACGCTTTAAAAAAGCGCCATGAAAGTCAGGCGATGATAGTTTTGGTGAATAGTGTCCGAATGCTGGAACAATATGTTGATAAAGTTCCCGATACGGCATATATCATAATTGATCATTCAGATAAACCAACCACCATTATTTACGACAAACCTCTTAAGGTGGCGAATAACCTGGTTGCTCCGGATGAAACCCTCGCCATTCGGGTTGTAAAAGAGAAATTTTGTGAACAACTGATCTATAAATTCAGAAAAGCCCTGGTATCTACTTCCGCAAATATCAGCGGGCAACCCAGCCCAAAATCTTTTGCTGAAATAAGCCCTGAAATTATAAAAGGTGTGGACTATATAGTAAATTTGCATCATTCTAAAAAAATGGAAAAACCATCGGCAATTATAAAAATTGGCAACGACAGGAGCGTGAAAGTGATACGGGAATAAGATATGTACAAAAACAAAAATTACAGTAAGGCACTCAATCATAATATTTTTAAAATAATCTCTCAGGCTTCCGAAGATCTAAACCTGGAAAGTTACGTAATTGGAGGATTTGTAAGAGACCATTTACTTCAACGCGGGGAACCAAAAGACATTGATATTGTCACTGTTGGCAGTGGAATTGAACTGGCTAAAAAGGTTTCAGCATTACTTCCCCATAAACCCAAAGTTCAGGTTTTCAAAAATTATGGCACCGCTATGTTAAGGGCCGATAATTTGGAAATTGAATTTGTTGGCGCGAGAACGGAAAGCTACAGCCAGGATAGCCGCAACCCGGTTGTTGAAGATGGCACCTTGGGGGACGATCAAAACAGACGGGATTTTACCATAAACGCCCTGGCTTTGAGCCTCAACAAGGACAATTACGGGGAAATCCTGGATCCGTTCAACGGCCTTGAGGATCTGAAAAACCAATTGATAAAAACCCCTTTAGATCCTGATATCACCTATTCTGATGATCCTTTGCGAATGCTTCGGGCCATCAGGTTTGCAACCCAATTGGGATTTAAAATTGAAACCGAATCCCTGCAAGCCATCAACAGGAATAAGTATAGAATTAAGATAATTTCCAGGGAGCGCATTGTAGACGAACTCAATAAAATCCTGCTTTCAGAAAAACCTTCTGTAGGATTTACGCTTTTGCACCGTACAGGTTTGCTTCATCTCATATTGCCCCAATTAACTGCACTGGAAGGAATAGAAGAAGTTGATGGGCAAAAGCATAAAGACAATTTCTGGCATACACTGGAAGTTGTGGATAATATTTCAAAAAATACCGACGATCTTTGGTTGCGCTGGGCTGCCTTGTTACACGATATAGGAAAAGCCCCCACAAAAAGATTTGACGATAAGATAGGATGGACTTTTCATGGGCACGAATTCACAGGTGCAAAAATGGTGTATAAACTGTTCAAGGAAATGCACCTTCCTTTAAATGAAAAGATGAAATACGTTCAGAAATTGGTGTTGATGAGTTCCCGACCAATTGTAATTGCAGACGAAACTGTTACAGATTCAGCTGTGCGAAGATTGATTTTTGATGCCGGTGATTATATTGAAGATCTAATGACCTTATGTGAAGCCGATATAACCACCAAAAACCCGAAACGATTTAAGAAATACCACAACAATTTTCAAAAAGTCCGTGAAAAAATAAAGGAAGTTGAAGAGAGAGATCATATTCGAAATTTCCAGCCCCCGGTTACCGGCGAGGAGATTATGGAAATCTTTAACCTAAAGCCTTCAAAAGAAATTGGAATTATTAAATCTGCGATCAAAGAGGCTATCTTGGAAGGATTGATCCCCAATGAATATGAGGCGGCAAAGGATTTTATGCTGAAAAAAGGAAAAGAATTGGGTTTACAGCCCGCTCAATAAAGCCATCAAAAATAAGTGTTATGATCAAAGGACAAAAACCCGTTATAATTTGGCTTTTTACCGGTTGTTTTCTCGTGTTTATTATGGTTCTTGTTGGCGGGATCACCCGGCTTACAAATTCCGGGCTTTCCATGACAGACTGGCATTTGGTGACAGAAGTGCTTCCGCCATTAAATGAAACCGCTTGGGAAGCCGCTTTTGAAGAGTATAAGAAATATCCCGAATATCAAAAAATAAATATTCATTATAATTTCACCTTAGAAGACTACCAGTCCATCTATTTTTGGGAATGGTTCCACCGATTGCTGGGAAGACTTTTGGGGGTAGTTTTTATCATTCCGTTCGTTTATTTTTTGATCAGGAAAAAACTCACCAAAGAGACCTTAAAAAACTCTTATGTTCTTCTGATTTTAGGCGGTTTCCAGGGATTTTTAGGTTGGTATATGGTAAAAAGTGGGTTGATAGACAGACCGGATGTAAGTCATTTTAGACTGGCCGCACACCTTACCACTGCATTTATCACTTTTGCTTTTACATTTTGGGTAGCACTAAACCTGCTCTATCCAAAAAAGGAAATCAGCAACTTCAAATTTAGAAACCTGTTGCGGTTTACATTGATCGTTTTGCTTCTTCAAATTGTTTGGGGAGCATTTGTGGCAGGATTGGATGCCGGATCGATCCACAATTTCTGGCCCATGATGAGCGAAGGAAAACTCATTCATGAAACCGTATATATTGAACAAAGCCCGGTTTGGAGAAACTTTGTTGAAGGCAAAGGT
>JAENXB010000279.1 GCA_016649785.1 Flavobacteriaceae bacterium | reverse complement strand
TTCCCAAACAAGAGGTATAAAAAAACATTGGGATTTTTAGAAGAAGTGGTCCCCTCCCCCGCCAAAATTTTGGATTTGGGTGTGGAAAATCCTTTTTCTAAAATTATGGAACAACATAATTATCAGGTTAAAAATACCGGCGGAGAAGATCTTGACCTGAATACTTCTGCAGTTAAAATTGACGAATTTGAGATCGTGACAGCTTTTGAGATCTTTGAACATCTGGTTGCTCCCTATAATGTGCTAAAAGATATAAAGGCTCAAAAACTGGTCGCTACAGTTCCTTTAAAATTGTGGTTCTCCAATGCTTACAGAAGCAAAACCGATATGAGAGACCGGCATTTTCACGAGTTTGAAGACTGGCAATTTGATTGGTTACTGGAAAAAGCCGGCTGGCATATCAAAAAAACAGCAAAATGGACAAATCCAATCAATAAAATAGGATTCCGACCTTTGCTGCGAAGTCTGACTCCACGATATTACGCTGTTTATGCCGAAAGGTAATTTTCATAAAAAGATAGAACACCATATTATTTCTCCTTTTAAAAAACATGGTATTCAAAGAGAGATATTGCATCTTCAAAAAACGCGCAATCCCTTCCTTTTCATCACTTTTCAATTACAAACCAATATTATTGTAATTTAGCATTAATATTGAAACTCATTTCTTGAAAATCTACATTGTCATTCCCGCGCATAACGAAGCCGAATTTATCGGGAAAACCCTTCAATCTTTGGTGGAACAATCTTTTCTTCCTTCAAAAATTGTAGTTGTAGATGACCAGTCTTCAGACAACACGGCTGAAATAGTTTCCGGATTCATCCAAAAATATCCTTTTATTTCCCTGGTAAAGAATTCTTCTTCTGAAGAACATTTACCAGGCAGCAAGGTAATCAACGCTTTTAATAAAGGTTACAACACTTTGGATGAAGAGTACGATATCATCTGTAAATTTGACGCCGATCTAATTTTCCCGCAGGATTATTTAAAAACCATCCGTCAACATTTTGAAGCGGATCCAAAGGTTGGTATGGCCGGCGGATTTTGCTCAGTTTTAAAAAACGGAAAATGGATCCTGGAGAATTTAACCGATTCAGATCATTTGCGTGGCGCCCTAAAAGCTTACAGAAAAGCCTGTTTTCTTTCAATTGGAAAACTAAAACCGGCCATGGGTTGGGATACTGCCGATGAACTATTGGCTCAATTCCACGGATGGTCTGTCAAAACCGATAAGGAATTGCTTGTACAGCATTTAAAGCCTACCGGAGCCACCTATAACCCTTCTTCAAAGTACAGGCAGGGTGAAGCTTTCTACAGGTTGCGTTACGGCTTTACTATTACATGTATAGCTTCGGCCAAACTGGCTTATTTAAAAAAGGATATGCGCTTATTTAAGGATTACCTCAGCGGATATTTCAAGGCTAAAAAAGAAAAGCAGCCTTTTCTTGTAACAAAACAAGAAGGCCGCTTTATAAGAAAACTGCGCCGGGATAAAATGCGCAAAAAAATTTTGGATTCTTAGTTGTCCAACATTTCATATAGAGGTTTCCCTGAGCTTGCACTGGGATATGAAATCCCTAATATTGTCGAGATTGTTGGTGCAATATCAATAATTTCAGATCTTTTAGAAGTATCTCCATGAGGCACGCCTTTCCCAAAGAAAATAAGCGGTGCATGGGTATCATATGAAAATCCACTGCCGTGCGTAGAACCCGTTTTAGAATAAGAAATAATGGCAGGCTTTAACACAAACACCACATCTCCGCTCCGTCTTTGATTAAACCCTTTTTGTACCAAACCAGAAATCCCCGAAGTGAAATCATTTCCTTCAAGTTGATTTCTTGTAAAAACCCTGTTTATCTGAGGTTTTTGAAGCACAAAATGTGCAATTGCATCTTCCACATTGGAAGCATCTAGTTTCTCTTTTGCAAGAGTTTCATAATTTAAGAAGATCTGATAATTTGAAACCATTTCTATCAAATCTTTGCTCCCAAACCTTTCTTCAACAAATGCCTTTAAATCAACTTCAAAAGCCATGTCTTCAAAATAACCCGCCGGAATTTTAACCGATTGAAGATATGAAGGCACATCTACCCCACCGTGATCTGAAGTTAGAAATAGGGTATAATTTCCAACTCCAACTTTCTCGTCCAAAGCATTTAGCAATCTGGCCAGATCCTTATCCAATCGCATATAGGCATCCTGGACTTCCTTTGAATTTACTCCAAAATTATGGCCAATATAATCGGTACTGGAAAAACTTACGGTAAGGAAATCGGTGAATTCATCGGTTCCCAGATTTTCGCCTTCCAGCGCTGCAATTGAAAAATCGGCGGTAATTGAGTTCCCGAAGGGCGTATATTTCAGCATATCAAATTGGCCGTTTTTAGGAGCGAGTTCATCTAAATTATAGGGAAAACTCGTTCTTCCGCTAAAGCCTGTTTCAAAATTGTTTTTGTCTGTTCCGCTTTCAGAATAAGTTTCAATATCAGCCAGGGTATTCCATTGCTTCAGATAAGAAGTTGCTTTGCCCGATTTATTAAAGGCCTGAACCCAATCCGGTAATTTATTCATATAATATGTGCTGCTAATCCATTTCCCCTCGTCCATACCGTGAAACCAATATGCAGCGTTCGCGGTATGCCCCGCAGGTAATATAGCACTTCTGTCTTTTAAACCAATTCCGATAGTTTTGCCCTGCATTTGGGTAAATAATCTGTTTTCATCCCCTATTGTAGTTGAGATCATTCTATGTGGCGACATTTTGCCTGCGGAAGAATTGGTTCCTACAGATTGCACATTTTCATCACTGGCACAATACACCTCAGTTTTTTCGAATTTATTATACCATCCATTTCCGATAATTCCGTGGTTTTGCGGAGTAGTTCCGGTGTAAATAGAAGTGTGACCGGGAGCGGTAATGGTAGGTATGTAATTGAAATGATTGTTTTTAAAATTAAAACCCTCATTTACCAGGCGTTTAAAACCATCATTTTCATATTT
>JAENXB010000257.1 GCA_016649785.1 Flavobacteriaceae bacterium | reverse complement strand
TCTTAGCGCGGAGTGCCGAAAACCGTTGAAACGGTTGGGATTGGGTTCAGGACGTTAATTACCCACGATTAAAATCGTGGGCTATGTTTGGAAAATTTCTGCCATTAACTCTTAGCGTGGAGTGCCGAAAACCGTTGAAACAATAGGGTTTGGGTTCAGGACGTTATTACCCACGATTAAAATCGTGGGCTATGTTTGGAAAATTCCTCCTCCAACTCATGGTGCGGAGCGTGGAAAACCGTTGAAACGGTTGGGTTTGGGTTCAGGACATAATTTACCCATGATTAAAATCGTGGGTTATGTTACTTCATATTTCTCCCCGTAAAACGTGTAATTTGACCGACTTTTTAATTAGCCGGAGCCTTTCTTTAGATAAGGTTAAGAACTGGTTGCGCATAATCCCCCCTTTTTACTTTTCAACTACAAACCATAAACAACAAACAACTTTTCACTTTTTACATTTCAACTACAAACCATAAACAACAAACAACTTTTCACTCTCCACTCTTCAATGCTTTCAACTCCCTGTATTCCTTCAAAAGAATCTTCCAAAATTCTTTCCGTTCATAATTTGAAGTGATTTCACGCCTTGCCTTAGAGGCAATTGAGAACCTTAAATCTGCATTTTTCAATAGATTTGACATAGAATAATACAATGCATTTTCATCTTTTACCGGGATTATTAATCCGTTTTCACCTTCAGAAATAATTTCATTGCAACCATTGATATCAGTCACAATGCATGGCAAATTCATCGCCCCGGCCTGCATAACTACATTTGGGAATCCTTCCCGATAACTTGGAAAAGTGAGCACATCTGATATTACCAGGTAAGGTCGTACATCTTGTTGGTAACCCACTGAAATAATTCCCGGATGAGTTTGGATACTATCGAGAGTTTCAGGCTTTAAAGGATCTAATTCCTGTTCAAAAGGGCCAACCAGGAGCAGGTTACAATCCGGATTTGATTGGTGCAGCTTGCTGAAAGCCTTTATCAGTTCATTAATTCCCTTTTCTGAAACCAGTCGGCCAATAAAAACAAACACCAAATTTGCGTCCGGAATACTTAGTTCCTGCTTCAATTTCATTTTAAATTCTTCCGAATATTTTGAAGGATCAAAATAAGAAGTATCAATTCCATTGGAACTGCCTTTGCCCAAAACTTTCAATTTTGAGGGAGAAGCAAATTTTTCCTTCAGAATAATATCATATAAACCTTTGGAATTCGGGTACACTTTTGTGGCAAGGGCATAAGTGAGTTTTTCGACAAAATTCAGGATCTTTCTTTTTGAACCTCTAGTTTCCATCAGCGGAAGGCCTGCAACTGTATGTAACCTGATTGGCACACCCGCTAATTTAGCCGCAAGCATCCCCACGATCCCCGCTTTTGGGGTATGGGTATGTACAATTAAAGGTTTCTCCTTTTTGAAATACTGATATAAGTTAAAGACCGCTTTTAAATCCTTCAAGGGAGTGATCTCGCGGGTCATTTCCACACAAAAGGTATTCACTTTATTATCCCGGCCATACTTTTCCAAACGCTCTTTCTCTGCAGAAACCGCGGTTACCTCAAAGTATTGATCCATAAAAGTCAATTGCCCTTCCAGGAGTTTTTCAAGGGATAAAGGAATGGTGGTGATGCGGATGAGTTTGTGCATATTAGTTTTTAAGAAACAGCCACAAAAGTAAACATTATTTTTAGCCTGTCTTACAAATGCTGCATTCAATAGGAACTTATCCCATTAAGCTGCCTGGGGTAAGCTTTCATTTGAATGCGATAAGGACTTAATTTTCAACCCAAGTGAGCGGCTTTTCTCGTGTGCCAGAAAGTAATAAATTACAAAAAAGAGAAAATACATGATCATGGATTTTTGTCTGATGATAATCCCCAGATTTGACATGACAAAGGTCATTGCAAAGGAGGTCATTAAAAATAAGACTAAACTCATTTTCACATTAACAGGTGCATTCTTGATGAATTTAAAGAAATTCAACCTGAATATTTTAAGGAAGAGCAAAAGATAGATTGCATTTTCTACAGAAACAATCACCCCTAAAATCCCCGGTGCATCAAAAAACAGTGGCCTGA
This sequence comes from Flavobacteriaceae bacterium, assembly GCA_016649785.1. GTDB lineage: Bacteria > Bacteroidota > Bacteroidia > Flavobacteriales > Flavobacteriaceae > Gillisia. The sequence goes on along the minus strand of JAENXB010000257.1, from coordinate 1,413 downwards.
ACCAAAAGGTAAAGATCTTTTCAGGAAGGGAATATCCAGCCATATTTACACCAGAACCTGAAGAGCTCAAAGCTTCCGAACGGGTGGATGTGAACTGAATAAAATCGGCAATTAAATTCTGGGAATTATTTAGATTAACAACTGCTAATATTTGATCCTGAAGTAAAAACAATCCAGCCAGAATTACGCCACACACTGTCAGTTTCAATTTCCAGTCAATTTTTTCCTTTCCGGTCATAAAGCCGATCAAAGCACCCATGACCAACAAAAGGAAGATGTGCGGACGAATATAAAATACAAGCAGGGAACCAAGGACTAACCCTAAGATCCTGATTTTAGCCTTGGTGATAGAATAGGCAAACAGCATCAACCCAAGAAATATTAGTGATCCTTTTCCCAGGGAAGCGGTCCAAAAATGCATATTGGGCAAAAAGAGGATAAGCGTAAGTAAATCTACCCGCTTAAAAACAGTGACATTCAGGGAAATATTTTCTTTAAAAAACAAATATGCAAACACAAAACCCATAAAACCAATCCAGGTAAAGAGCAGCATCATCATTTCATAGCTAAAGCCCAGACCATTTATAAATGGATAAGAAATAAAATCTATAAAGGTGGTTTCTGTCCCAAAAAAATCAAACCATTCATAACCATCTTTTTGGGGTACGCTATAATACCTAACAGAATCAGAACGATTAAAAAGCGCGTAAATGTAATAAGCCGCTCCAAAGAACAAATGGTAGAAAAACAATCTGTTCATCAGTTTTACCGAGAAAAAATCGTGTTTTTTCCTGAGTTGCTTAAAGATATATTGGGTAAGCAGATATAAAAACGGGATTAAAAGAATCGCCTGAGCTATATCGTAAAACTGTTCGGGGTCAAAATTCATGTTTTGTTGTTCTCTTTTTCAGAGTAGTTGCAATTTTGCAACCAAGAGGACATCAGAATTACAGGTAAACATGCCGGAAACCCATATGGAGCTTAAAAACAAGTGAGTATAGGTCTTACAAGACGATTAATTTACTGAGACCAGGTAATAAACCTGTTAAATAACCTTGGATTTTAAAAAGAATCCACACAAAAGTGTGGAAATATTACATAATGGAAAACCAAATTTAATTGGAGTGACGCTGTGATGAAGTAACGGAGTGATGAAGTGACGGTGTGATGGAGTGACGGTGTGATGGAGTGTCGGAGTAAAAATCAATCTGAGATAATGTTTAACCGGCAACCTCATGGGGGCACATGATAATTCAATAACATTTCAAAAAACAAATCCCAGTGGCTTGGGATAAATTCCAATTAACTCCCGATGTTTTGGGACCGAATTCAAATGGAGTGACGCTGTGATGAAGTAACGGGATAGTGTCGTTTTTTTATTTATTGTAGGGGCGGACGGCCGTCCGCCCCTAC
>JAENXB010000350.1 GCA_016649785.1 Flavobacteriaceae bacterium | reverse complement strand
TAAAGTTTTGGATTGATGGTTAAATATAATGGTTTGGTTTGAGTGATGATGAGAGAATCAGAAGGCCGTAGTATCCGGATTCCGGAACCAGGGTTTTTGATTGGTGAAATAATTGGCAGGAATATGGGTAGGGTGCGGAATTCTGATTTTAATTAATTTTCAGTGGGAAAATACATTCCAGATCAAAAGATGAATAATGCACAAAACGTTTGGTGGGTTGAAATTGTGCCGGTTTTAAAGCAATGCCTTTTCACTCAGCAATAAAGTAATTAAAAAGCAGAACAGTTCGGATTAGCAGAGTTGCGGGCATAAATTAATCTGTTGTTATAGGCTCTGCCTACGACTTCAGATCCACACTTAGTTTCAGGTGTCCACCTAAGCCTTCGCGGATAATTCTCATTAATGTTGAAAGCCGGATATCGCTTGCATCATTCTCTATCCTGGAGATATAAGTTTTTGTAGTTTCACATTTCTCGGCAAGTTGTTCCTGGGTTAGGCCTTTTTCTTTTCTAAGTTCCTGAAGCATAACTCCGAGCTTAAACGTTTCAAAGCCTTCTTCATATTTTTCCCTTGTTTCGGTTCCTTGTTTTCCATATTGTAAATCAAGATGCTCAGCGAAAGAGGTTAGGTTTTTATTTGTCTTTTTCATCGAAGTATTGTTTTTTGAGTTTTTCTGCAAGTTCAAGTTCGCTTTTTGGAGTTTTCTGGGATTTCTTTTGAAAGCCATTCAAGAGTATTATCAATTAGCCCTTATCGAAAAAGCTAAATACCCGGTAAATATCTGAACCTGCCTCCACTCTGATTTCAAAGATTCCGGAGGAGCCGGTCATGTGTTTGAAGTATTTCTCCGGAACTTTATCGATAGTTGCAATTAGCTGTAAAGTCCAGTTAAATTTTCTCTTAACTTCCGGTTTTAACTTCTCAAAGAATTCCAGATAGTAATTCTGATAATAGAATATTTCTCTAATGAATTTTTCTTGCACAATACAAAGTTAGCTATTTAGGTAACTTTATGCAAATGGGTGGAATATTTTATAAAAGGCGGGATTTTGATAGCATTGCCTGCGATGTTTCGCAGCTAAATTGTCCGTTGTGGCAACGGAACAGGTACGCCTCAGTCACACGAAAACAAAGTTAGGCAATATAAACGTATAACTTACTCAAAACCAGCGATGGCAACAGGGCAAACGCATTAAAATAGCGGCTTATTTGTTTTAAATTTAAATAGCTGATTATCAGATATTTAAATTGATTATGCGGTAGTTTTATTGTATATTTATGTAATAATCAGAAGAATACAAAAAATAACACCAGTACTATTTTCACTTATTTTAGCGAAATGGAAGACTTTCGCTTGAACAGAAAAAAGCAGCATTTACTAACCGATATTATAACCATAACTATAGCAGCGGTTTTAAGTGGTATGAAAAGCTATGACGATATTGAAGATTTTGGAATAGTGAGGGAGGGGTGGCTAATCCCTTGATATAAAAGATGTCGCGCCAGCTGCTTCCAATCACACTCCCGGCCTTGCCGGAAAAACCACCATTCACGCCTTTGTTAATTCTTCCCATGTCCTTAAAATTTTTTCGGCCAGGATCTCCGAAAGAGGAAATTTTGACTACTTTCGTTTAACGAAACCCCTGAGAAAATTTCCGCATTTCACCAGCAAGAAAGTATACCTGTTCCGCCTGACTCAACGCCTCTTCGCGAGGCAGAAAGATCTGGGAAAGAACTAAGAAAGATCCGGGACAGATCCGGCATTTGTCGAAGCCTTCCCGAAGCCTTCTCGGAACTGTCCCGGAACTGTCCCGGAACCTTCCGCTAACTTTCTTAAACCATTCTCAGT
>JAENXB010000356.1 GCA_016649785.1 Flavobacteriaceae bacterium | reverse complement strand
TTCTAATAATAAAGCTCATCTGTCTTAAGATTTAAAAATCTGGAAGTCGCAAAGAATGTACTTAGCCAGGAGATCAAAATCCCCATAAAAAATATACCGAAAAACAACCCGGCAAGTATACCAACATCACTTAGCAATTCCAATTCCGGGAAGCTGTTGTTTAAATAATATAATACGATCGTCATTCCTATTAAAGCGAGAATTGCCCCGATAAATCCCAGTTTTACACTTTGCCAGATAAACGGGCTGCGTATAAAACTCTTGGTGGCACCAACCATTTGCATGGTTTTAATTATAAATCGTTTGGAATACACCGCAAGCCGAATAGAACTGTTTATCAATAATACGGCTATAAAAGTGAATATTCCGCTCACTACCAAAACCCAGAAAGTTATCTTTTTCACGTTGTCGTTCAGCAGCGATATCAAGGGTTTGTCATAAACCACTTCATCCACAAAATTCTTGGAACGCAGGTCTGTTGCAATAGTATCGATTTGCTCCGGGGAAACATAATCGGCTTTCATATAAACATCAATGGAATTTTGAAGTGGGTTATAACCCAGAAATTCCATGAAATCTTCGCCTATTTCCTTGCTGTGTTCTTCTGCAGCTTCCTCCTTTGAAATAAAAGTGCTGGTTTTGGTGTATTCCGCAAGGGCAAGGGATTTTTTCAACTGCTCTATTTCCACATCCTTGGCGGTATCTTTAAGGTAAATGGTAAGGGCGATCTGTTCCTTAAAATGGTCTGCTACTTTTTTGGTGTTCAATACCAATAATCCCAGTAATCCCAGTAAAAAAAGCACTAATGAAATACTAATGACTACAGAAAAATAGGACGAGATCAACCGGCGTTTTTGATATCTTTCAAAAGATGTACTCATAAAGTAGTTTCAGATTTTGTGTAAAAATAAGAAAGAAAATGATTTCCTATCTTTAAAACGTTTAATCTTTCCGTTTTATTCTGTAATGACTAAATTTGAAAAAACACAATCAAATTATGAAGATATTGATTTATGGAATTGGCGGCGTAGGAGGATATTTTGGAGCAAAACTGGCCAAAGCGGGTTATGAGGTGACTATGATCGCCAGGGGAAAACACCTTGCCGCCATCCGGGAAAATGGTTTGGAAGTAGAGAGCATAAACGGGGATTTCAGGGTTTTCCCAAAACTGGCAACCGATAATTTAGAGGAAGTGTCAAAACCGGATTTAGTGATCTTAGGAGTGAAATCCTGGCAAATAGAAGAAGCCGCATCTTTAATTAAACCCATTATTGGGGAAGAAACAATGGTGTTGCCCCTTCAAAACGGGGCTAATAATGTGGAAAAACTTTTAAAAATTTTACCGGAGAAAAATGTGCTTGCCGGATTGTGTTTCATTGTCAGTTTTATTGAATCTCCGGGGAAAATCAAACATGCATCTTTTGAACCGCTAATTACTTTTGGAGAAATTGACAATATCAGGACTTCAAGGATTAAAAAAGTTCAGGAAATTTTTAATCATTCCGAAATCACCAATAACATTCCGGAAGATATTCAGCTGGAAATCTGGAAAAAATTCCTTTTTATAGCTACCATAAGCGGAATTGGGGGATTAACGCGAGTGCCAATTGGAAAAATCAGGGAAAGCGATTATTTATTTGAGGTAATGAAAAATTCGGCACTTGAAATAATGGCGGTGGCAAATGCTAAGAATGTGGCCTTAAGCCTTGAACATGTGGATAAAATATTTGAAATGATCTGTAAACAACCTCCGGGAACCACAGCTTCTACGCAAAGGGATAT
>JAENXB010000040.1 GCA_016649785.1 Flavobacteriaceae bacterium | reverse complement strand
GCGAGGTATTCCAGATTTACCTGATGACAAATCCCCATTCCGGGAGGTACCACCGTGAAATTATCCAATCCTTTTTGAGCCCATTTTAGTAATTTATATCGTTCTGAATTGCGCTCGTATTCCTTTTCTACATTTCTGGCCCGCGAATAATCAGTGCCAAAAAAATCTACCTGGACCGAGTGGTCAATAATTAAATCGACCGGAATTACGGGATTTATTTTTGAACCATCGCCTCCCCTTCTAACTACTTCTGCCCGTATGGAAGCGATGTCCACCACCGCGGGAACTCCTGTAAAGTCCTGCATTAACACCCGGGCGGGTTTAAACGGAATATCTTTATCTGTACCGGATGAATCCCAATGCGAGAGCGTATGCAAATGCTCATCGGTAATGGCATAACCATCGTGATTGCGCAACACATTTTCAAGTAATATTCGGATGGAAAAAGGAAGTCGATTGATATCTATACCTTCATTTTGCAACTTTTTGAGGGAAGTGATCTGGTAATTCATAATATTTCTTTTAAAACCATTTCAATTTAATGAGTTTCGGCGAAACATTGGCTTTTTCAATGTATAAAAGATTCTTAATTCCCAATTCCATTTAAAGCAGTGAAAGCCGTAAACGCAGATTTACAATCTGAGTTTACGGCTTTCAGTATTAAAAATAAATTTTAAAGTTTTCGAATCTTCTTAAATCGTCATAGAAAAAATACGGGTTTTTGGCTGATTGTGTATTAATTTCAAATCAAAAGCCATACAAACATTGCGCACGAACGGACGTGCTTCCTCGGGAAGCCTCAATCCTGTTTCGCTGATTTCTACAAGGCCGTCTTCCACCATTTCATCCAATCGGCTAAGGCATTCTTCCAATTCAGGAAATTTCATATCATCGCTTTCCCAGGAAGTCTCAAAATTGCACATGATGTTTAAAATATGTTTTCGGATAATCAAATCTTCCGCTGTAAGCAGGTGACCTCTAAAAATAGGAATAAGGCCTTTGTTCACCAATTCGGTATACTCTTCAATAGTTTTTACATTTTGTGCAAAACTATGCCAGGAATCGCTTATGGAGCTCATTCCCAAACCAATCATCAACTGAGTTTTACTTGCGCTATAGCCCATGAAATTCCGGTGAAGGGTTTTGTTTTTCATCGCCTTATACAAGGAATCGGTTTTTAGGGCAAAATGATCCATTCCTATTTCTATATAACCCAGTTCCCCGAGGAGTTTTTTTCCGGCTTCGTACAGTTCCCGTTTTTCTTCGGCAGTTGGAAGATCGTTATCATCATAACCTCTTTGCCCCACACCTTTAATCCATGGCACGTGCGCGTAGCTGTAAAAAGCGATCCTGTCCGGTTTTAGCTGTTTGGTTTTGGTAATGGTATCTATAATGGCCTCTTTGGTTTGATGTGGCAAACCAAAGACCAGATCGTGACTTACAGATGTATAGCCTATTTTACGGCAATTATTGGTAACATCCTCCACCCTCTTATAAGGTTGCAAGCGGTTGATGGCTTTTTGAACTTTCAAATCGTAATCCTGTACCCCGAAACTGGCGCGTTTAAATCCAAGATCGAACAGGGTTTGAAGATGTTTTTCGGTAGTGTTGTTGGGATGACCTTCAAAGCTGAATTCGTATCCAGGGAATTTATCGGCTTTCTCAAAAATTCCGTCAATCAGTTTTTTTAAATTCTCAGGGCTGAAAAATGTTGGGGTTCCGCCTCCCAAATGAATTTCCCTGATGCGGGGTTTTTCGCTTAAAACATCACAATACAAAGCCCATTCTTTCAATACCGTCTCAATATAAGGTTCCTCAACACTATGTCTTTTTGTTATGCGCTTGTGGCAACCGCAAAAAGTACAAAGACTCTCACAAAACGGAAGGTGGATGTAAATGCTTATCCCTTCAGATTGGTTGCTCTCGTCAAATGATTTTTGGGCTGTTTTGATCCAGTTCTCATAGGAAATTCCAGCTTCATCCCAAAAAGGAACTGTGGGATAGCTGGTGTATCTTGGTCCCGGAATATTATATTTTTGGATTAAAGTGTTGGTGATTTCCATTTTCTTATGTTTTTTGGCCTGCTTAAAAACGCCCTTTCTCCTGTTTATCAGGTTGTAAAACCTTTTTTAAACGGTTTAATTCCCGGGCAAATAACATCTGCAAAATTAAGTATTTAAGAGCTTATAACTATGATGCCAGTCATATTTATAAAGAAAATTTAATTATCATTCATCATAATTTCCTTTTGGATTATGATTAAAATAACTCAGAATCATATTTAGGAAAATTCCTTCAAAATCAATATATTTTATATAAAGCGTTAATTTTTAAGAATTTAATATTAAATTTAAACTGATTTTTTTGATAACTCCCCATTTATAAATTTCCCCTATTTTTTAACTTTGTTCTTTTGTTCTTTAATTCCGGCTGCAACAATTATTATAAGTATTGAAATTATGCATATCCAGGCCCATAATGGAAATACCGGGGTATCTCCGCTTGCATAACTGTGCATTCCTTTAGAAAGATAATAATTTACTCCAAAGAATGTCATCAGCACACTTGAAAAACCAAGTACGGCTCCTGTATTAAAAATGAACATACTCTTCATTTTAGGCACTAATCTAAAGTGCAATATAATTGAATATACAATTACGATCACAAGTGCCCAGGTTTCCTTGGCATCCCATCCCCAGTATCTCCCCCAGGATTCATTTGCCCAAATTCCGCCAAGAAAAGTTCCAATAGTTGCCAAAAACAAACCAACAGTTAAAACCATTTCATTAATAAAAGTGAGTTCGGCTATAATCGAGTTTAACCTCTTTTTATTTTTTGGATTTTTGAAGATAGAGATAACCATATTCATCAACCCCAGAACAAAACCTAAACCTAAGAAACCATAACTTATGGTAAGTGTAGCTACGTGGATAATTAACCAATAGGATTTTAAAACCGGCTGTAAATTTGTTAATTGAGGATCGTAACTGCTGTGGCTTGCAGTCATTAAGGTAAAAAATGCAAGCAACGCGGTTGCCGCCAATGTAATTTTGGAATAGCGCACAAAACTAAATCCCGCCAGGATACTTCCCCAGGAGACCAAAATCAAAGCCTCATAACCATTGCTCCACGGCGCGTGTCCGGATAAGTACCATCTCAATCCCATTCCATAGGTATGGTAAATAAATGCGATTCCCAAGATCGCGATCAAGCCGTTTAATGTATAATAAACGAACTTATTTCTCTTTCTCAATAAATTATCCACGAAAGCAAATCCCAATAATAAAATACTGAGCAGGCCATAAATATTTTTGAGATTGATAAATATTTTAGACTCATTATATTCAACTTCCTTGTCAATTTTTGCTTTTGAAGGCAATATTCCGGCTGCATCACTTTGCCTTTGTATGCTTTCAATATATCCCAAAATTTTATTTGCGTTTGAATAACTTCCCGTGACTGCAGCTTTCTTCACTTCCAGCAAGTATAACCTCATCAGGTTTCTGTAATTAAAAACCTGCAGTTGCAAATCGTCATTCAAGATCTTAATTGTTCCTGTTAAAGGAATCGAAGCCATAGGATCGTTGAAATTGATCCATTTATTGTTTTTTGAATTTTGAACCGGAAAAATTGTCAGTAAATTCCCTTGAAATCCCTGCATGAAAATTTCTAACCGCTCATTGAGCTTTATAATTTCCTTGTCAAATTTATTTTGCTCGGCAGGTTTTTTAATAAATGCCGCTTCTGAAGCTGCACTGAGTTTATACGAACCATCCTGATTGAAAAAATCGTTAAAAGCAGCATATTTCCCCTCTTTCCCTATAGCCGTCATCACCGGTTTTTCACCTACATAAATAATTTTTTGTTGTTTCCAAAAATCAGGATTTAAAGTTAAATCCAGGAAAACCTGCATTGCATCCATTTTTCCTTTGTCGGGAATTTCGAATTTATCCTTTTTTGAAATTTTATGCATTACATCGTAAGCCAATGTATTTACCGGAGCGAATCTGCCGTCAAAAGTTTGAGTGATCAGGTGACCGAATTTTTTGGCATGTTCCACGGTAACTTTAGTTGTGCCGGCATCTTGCAATGGCAACGAACTCACCCCATTCTGCGAAAAGGAAGTTGAAATACTAAAAATTCCGAAGGCGATAATCGCGATTAAATTCTTTCTTTTATCGCGGATCTTTGTAATTTTTTTCATTAAATCCCTATATCGTGTATTTTTACTGAACAAGGTTAGCATAAATCCAACAATCAATAAAAAATATCCTACATAGGTGATCCAGGTTCCATAAAAATCGTGATTTACAGATAAGATCGTTCCTTTTTCATCTCTGTCGTATGATGATTGGAAGAATCTATAACCTCCATAATCTAAAATATTGTTCATAAAGATCCTGTGATTTTTGACTACCCCATTTTGTTTGTCTGTTAAAGTCACTTCACTTGCATAGGAGGAAGGGCTCTCTGAACCGGAATAACGTTCTAAAATAAATTCATTCAATTTAATTTCAAATGGAAGAATAATTCTTTTATTGCCGTAAGCCAATTGGATATTTGCGTCGTCTACTTTAAAATTTTGGTATTTGTCTGTGTAACCATCCCCGCCCAAAATCGTTGCCTCTTTGGTTTTTCCTTTGTAACTTATATCCACAATCAGTGCATCTAAACCACTATTTCCGCCTTCCTGGGTAACATATTTTGAACTTGCATTTTTTAATTGGCCGCTTAAAATAAATGCGATCCCGGAATTTTCTGGCTCATATAAATACCCTGACTGCAATTCTGCGGTAGAATCTTTTTCAATTTTACCAACAGCCATTTCAGGCATTTTAGAAGTTTTAATTGGCGCAGGAGAACTTATATAGAGTTTACCATCTTTATTGTCCGTTATTTTTAAGGCATCCAATCTTTCACTATTGTTGTATGCGATAAAAAACCCGTGAGATTCCTTTATTTCACCATCTTTTATCTTTAAATCATCCTCGTGCCCATCAACCTGAATCTTTAGTTCAATAAGGCCAAAACCGTCCTCAGTTCCTTCTTCAAAAGTCTCCACGACATTTTTTAAATGATCTTTATATTTGATGTTGACATCCCCATTTTCTTTTGTAGCCAGATCAAAATCGAAAGAGTTATCGGTGATTGCTCCAAAAAGGACGGGTTTTGCGGTATAATAATCCTGATTATTTACGGTTGCATTGATACTTAAATAGGGTTGAGAACTATTGATATAATCTACGGTTTCTCCCTGACGGATATGCATAGTTCCCTCATAACCCATATATCTGGTCACCCCTGAACCAATTATTATTACAATAAATGCGCTGTGAAAAAGTAACCCGGGAAGTCTTTCTAACCGAAATAAATTATATCTTTTAATACTCCCAATAAAATTTATGACCAATAAGACTAAAACGATCTCAAACCATTTAGCATTGTAAATAATTAATTTGGCAGTAGTGATGTCATAGATTTCTTCTATAAATGTACCGACTGCAATAGCTATTGTGAAAATGAGCAACAATACCAGGGTTGTCTTTGAAGAAATTACTAACTTAATTATTTTTTCCATCTGAGAAAATTTTGTCCGTTGTAGGCTGAATTCTAAGGCTAAAATTAATTATTATATTTATGAATTTTGTTGACGATGGTCATAGATACCCATCTTAATTTCTATAAAAACATCAGGAATTGCTGCATTTGCTTTTATTTCTATAAAATGTATTAACTCTGAAATTTCCCATGAAATAATTGTTCAGATAAAAAAACTTCCAAAATTGTAATTATTTGGGATCCATAAATTCAGGACAGAACAAAATCGAAAAGCACAAACTTTTTTTCATCTAAAAATCCTATCTTTAAGTAAGGATTTCTGTTTTTGACATCAGTTTTTCTATAAACCCCATATTATAGAAGTAGTTGAGTAGTTAAAAGATAAATCAGGAATCCTTAAAAAATTAATTAAGCATTTTTTGAATTAGAAAAATCTTACTTCAGGTTAAAAAAAATGGGGGCAAATTCAACTCATAAAAACAACTCCTTAAATTACGGAAAAGTTATTTCGGTAAGGGGAAGCGTTGTGGATGTATGGTTTGAAACTAATTTACCTTCTATTTTCACCTTGCTCCACACAGGAGAAAAAAAAGAAATTGCAATTGAAGTATTGACCCAGATTGACGCAAACCGTATTCGGGGAATTGCCTTAACTGCCACCCAGGGATTAGCTCGTGGAATGCGGGTTGAAACAGATGGAGAACAACTTAAAGTTCCCGTTGGAAAAAAAATCCTGGGCAGGATGTTCGATGTTTTTGGAAACACCATAGACCACCGGGAAAAATTATCGGAAGTGGTATGGCGCAATATACACCAGGAACAACCCCCATTAACAAAACGATCCACAAAATCTGAAATTTTCCTGACCGGAATTAAGGCTATCGATATCCTCATTCCATTGGAACGAGGCGGAAAGGCCGGTTTGTTTGGTGGTGCCGGGGTAGGAAAAACCGTTTTGCTTACAGAGATGATCCATAATATGGTTGGCCATAGCAAAGGAGTCAGTATATTTTGTGGTATCGGGGAACGTTGCCGGGAAGGACATGAGCTTTATCATGAAATGAAAGAAGCCGGTGTACTGGATGATATGGTGATGATGTTTGGCCAGATGAACGAACCGCCGGGGGCCCGCTTTCGCGTTGGCCATGCGGCTTTAACAATGGCCGAATATTTTCGGGATGATGAGTTCCGGGATGTATTGTTGCTCATTGATAATATCTTTAGGTTCATTCAGGCAGGGATGGAAGTTTCTGGCCTAATGGGCCAAATGCCTTCCCGGTTGGGCTATCAACCCACATTGGGAACAGAACTCTCTAAACTGGAAGAGCGGATCGCGAATACCGATGCGGGAGCAATCACTTCTATTCAGGCAGTGTACGTTCCCGCCGATGATCTAACCGATCCGGCGGCTGTACATACATTTTCACATCTTTCCGCATCCATTGTTCTATCCAGGAAAAAAGCCAGCGAAGGACTGTACCCAGCTATAGATTTGTTGCAATCCAATTCAAAAATGGCTACTCCCGGAATTATAGGTCAAAGACATTACAATCTTGCCCAGGAAATTAAACAAACCCTCGCACAATATGAAGATCTAAAGGACATTATTGCTATGCTGGGCCTGGAACAATTGTCTACCAACGACAGAAATCTGGTAAATAGGGCAAGACGTTTAGAACGATTTCTCACCCAGCCATTTTTCACCACCGAACAATTTAGCGGGATTAGTGGAAAATATGTCAGTTTAAAAGAAGCCCTTGATGGTTGTGAGCGCATTCTTTCAGATGAGTTTAAAGATTTGCCGGAAAGTGCGTTTTACATGATCGGGACTATAGAGGAAGCTCAGGAAAAAGAAAATAAAAACAAGGAAAAGGAGAAAAATTCCAATTCTGAAAAGGAAAAAAATTCGGTGAATTCCAAATAAAAAGCATAGAAATGGAAAATGAATTAATGACAATTAAGATCCTACTTCCATTCAGGATTTTTGCTAAAATAATAAACGTGAAACGGGTTGTTGCCGAAACAGGGGAAGGATCTTTTGGCATTTTACCACAAAGGCTGGACTGTGTCGCTGCATTGGTACCGGGAATTTTTACTTATGAAACAGAAGCAGAAGGAGTTCAATATTTGGCCATTGATGAAGGGATCCTGGTAAAAGCAGGGCCGGAAGTTTTGGTTTCTGTTCGCAATGCCATTGGAGGAGCCGATCTCGGAAAGCTTCGGGAATCGGTAGAAAAGGATTTTGTGGAACTCGATGAAAATGAAAGAAAGGTCCGGTCTGTCATGGCGAAGCTGGAAAGCGGATTTATTTACAACCTGGAAAAATTCAGTAAAGAATAAAATAATGGAACCTGCTGCAAATAGGAAAAAAGACGGGAATGCATTTAGCCAACAAGTGGGCGAAAAAGAAAGACGCAAACTTAAGGCATTGCGCGAAAAAAAAAAGAGTGTTTGGTTTGGTTTGGGGATGTTTGGAATGGTGGGCTGGTCTGTGGCCGTCCCGACGTTGCTGGGAGCGATATTGGGGATTTGGTTGGATAAAATTTATCCCCAATCTTTTTCCTGGACCTTGACCTTTTTGATCATAGGTTTATTAATAGGTTGCCTGATAGCGTGGTTTTGGGTAGCCAATGAAGATAGAGAGATGAATCCAACCAAAAAAGATGAGGAGTTGAATGAAACAAAAGAGGAAAAAGATGAATGAAATAATATACATGGTATTTGTGTTAACAGCCGGTTTAGTTTTAGGAATACTATTCTTTGGAGGGCTTTGGCTCACGGTAAAAAAAGCCGTTTCCTCACAAAGGCCTGCATTATGGTTTATTGGCAGTTTCCTTATTCGGGTGAGTATTACTTTGGTCGGGTTTTATTACCTGTCTCAGGGTAGTTGGAAAAACCTTCTTATTTCTGTTTCAGGGTTTATTATTGCCCGCACCATCATTATTTACCTGACTAAATCAATTGAAGAAAAATCTATTCAATTAAAAAAACAAACAAGTCATGAAGCTAAGTCCTGATGAAACTATCTTTTGGGAATATGGTTATATTAATATTAATCTAACCATTGTTACTACCTGGGCATTAATGCTGATCCTGGTGATTTCATCAGGACTGATCACCAGGAACCTCAAAGCAGAAATTCATATTTCCCGCTGGCAATTGATCTTTGAGATAATTGTAATTATGATAAACAATCAAATTAAAGAAATAGGGATAGACAAACCTGAAAAATATATCGGGTTTATTGGAACTTTATTCCTGTTTATTGGTTTAGCTAATTTATGCATCATTTTTCCATGGTATCAACCACCTACCGGTTCCCTTTCTACTACCGCGGCCCTGGCTATTTGTGTTTTTCTGTCTGTGCCTTATTTTGGGATTGGGAAGAAAGGCCTGGCAGGTTACCTGAAAAGTTACCTCAAACCAACTTTCATTATGTTGCCATTTAACTTAATTAGTGAGGTTTCACGAACACTGGCCCTTGCTATAAGATTGTTTGGAAATATCATGAGTGGGGGAATGATCGTCGCAATACTTTTAACCATCTCGCCATTTATTTTTCCGGTTGTTATGAATGCACTTGGATTGCTCACCGGTATGGTACAAGCTTATATTTTCAGCATTCTGGCAACAGTTTATATAGCTGCGGCGGTGAGGGCTAAAGCAATAAAATAACTATTAACTAAAAAGAGTAAAAAAAATGGATAATCTAACACTTATTGCAGTAGTCTCAATAATTACTGCCGGATTTACAACAGCAGTAGGAACTATGTTCCCTGCAATAGGCGAAGGGAGAGCGGTATCAAAAGCACTGGGTTCCATAGCCCAGCAGCCAGATGCTTCGCCCACTATTACAAGGACTTTATTTGTGGGATTGGCGATGATCGAGTCTACCGCTATTTATTGTTTTGTGCTTTCAATGATCCTTATTTTCGCTAACCCGTTCTGGAATCATTTCATTCAATAAAATATACATTATGCAAATTGATTGGTTTACAGTAATTGCCCAGATTATTAACTTCCTCATTTTAGTGTGGTTGCTCAAACGATTTCTATATAAACCTATTCTTAATGCCATTGAAGAACGCGAAAACAAGATCGCCTCTCAACTGGAGGATGCCGAATCAAAAAAAGAAGAAGCTGGAAAAGAACAAGATGAATTCAGACAAAAAAATGAAGATTTTGAACATAAAAAAAAGGAATTAATGAAAAAGGCCGTTGACGAATCTGAAGAAAAACGTCAGAAACTCCTTGAAGAAGCGAGGAATGAAGCCAACGAATTTCGTTCCCAACTTAAAAAATCTTCAGAAGAAGTCCAACAGAATCTCAGCCAGGAGATCGAGCAAAAGGTACAGCAGGAAGTTTTCTCAATTACAAGAAAAACACTTTCTGACCTTGCTTCCATGGATTTGGAAGAACAAACAGTGAGGGTCTTCATCAGGCGTTTAAACGAATTGAAAGAAGATGAAAAGAAGCAATTCCTGGAAGCTTTTAAATCTAAGTCGGATCCAATTTTGGTTCGAAGCGCATTTGATCTGCCTTCAAAACAAAAAACTGAAATTCAAAATACCATTGCTGAAATTTTGGGGACCGAAACCCAATTTCAATATAAAACCGTTCCGGAATTAGTGAGTGGTATAGAACTTACTGCAAACGGATTTAAACTGGCCTGGAGTATTTCAGAGTACCTGAATTCTCTGGAGAAAAGTATTTCGGAAACAATAAAAGAAAAATCCAAAACAGAATTAGAAAAACAATAAGATGCCTTCAGGGGAATTAAATAAAACTTTAAAGAGGACCTTCGGTGAATTAAGGCGAAGCAGGGAAAATTACGTTCCATCTTTTACACCCCGCGAAATTGGTTATGTGATGAGCGTATCCTCCGGCGTGGTCAGGGTTTCCGGACTTCAAGGTGCCGGTTTTGAAGAACTGCTGAAGTTTCTCAATGATCTGTTTGGAATTGCTTACAACCTTGATGAAAGTGAAATAGGCGTAATCCTTTTGGGGGAAGATACAGAATTGAACGTGGGTGATGAGGTAGAACGGACAGGACGGGTATTGGATATTCCTGTTGGAGAGGGATTAATAGGCAGAGTGATCGATCCATTGGGAAATCCTATGGATGACAAAGGAAATATCGCCTTTAACAAACGTTTACCAATTCAACGCCCTGCTCCTGCTATTATGGATCGCGCAGAGGTTAGAGTTCCATTACAAACGGGATTAAAAGTTGTGGATGCTTTGATCCCCATTGGCCGGGGGCAACGCGAATTAATCCTGGGTGACCGGCAAACAGGCAAGACCGCCATTGCAATTGACACCATACTCAATCAGCATGATAAAAATGTGATTTGTGTTTACTGCGCCATAGGGCAGCGTTCATCATCGGTTGCCAAAGTAATCGCGAATCTGAAAGACAAAGGGGCAATGGAATACACCATGGTGGTAGTTGCGGAAGGGAACAACTCCCCCGGATTAAAATATATAGCCCCATATGCGGCTACCAGTATTGCGGAATATTTTATGGAGCAAGGCAAGGATGTGCTTATTGTTTATGACGACCTCACGCATCATGCCCGCGCCTATCGCGAACTTTCCCTTTTGCTGAGAAGGCCACCGGGACGTGAAGCATTCCCGGGCGATATTTTTTATATACATTCAAAATTACTGGAAAGAGCGACTCATTTAAGCGAAGAACTTGGAGGAGGATCCCTCACTGCGCTGCCAATTATAGAGACCGAAGCTCAAAATATTTCAGCCTATATACCTACAAATCTTATTTCCATAAATGATGGTCAACTTTATCTTTCCCCGAAGTTATTTGAATTGGGTGTTTTACCGGCAGTTGATATTGGAAAATCTGTTTCCCGTGTTGGAGGTAAAGCCCAATTGCCCGCCTTTCAGTCCATAACCGGTAGCTTAAAACTCGCATATTCCCAATTTGAAGAACTGGAAAGTTTTGCCCGTTTCGGAACCCGCCTGGATGATGATACAAAAAAGAAGATCAACCATGGAAAACGAATTCGTGAAGGTCTGAAACAACCGGAGCTCAAGCCAATGTCGGTTCCCGAACAAATTATGATCCTCCTTGCCTTAACAAGCGGACTTTTTGATACGATCCCTCTTGACAAAATCCGGGAGGCTGAGGTTTCTCTATTGGAAAGCAGCAAAGACCTCCCTGAGGAAATTTTAGATCGGTTATTTTCAGGCAAAAAATTGAGCGATGACGACCGACAGTCAATCCTGGAAATTGCCAGTGAGAAACTCTCCTCTTTTCAGGAGAAACCGGAACCAAAAAAAACCAGAAGTTAATGGACACTTTAGAGAGTTTACGCAGAAAACTGGCAGGAGCAGGAGACCTCAAATCGGTCGTCCGGACCATGAAAACTATGGCTGCTTCAAATATTGGGCAATATGAATCGGCGGTAAATTCCCTGGGAGATTACTACCGTACCGTAACCTTGGGGGTTATCGCCTTGTTTAGGGAACAGGATATTAATCGGAAGAATGAAGATACAATCCAAAAAAAAATCGATTCAAAATCAATTTGCGCTATTGTTTTTGGATCAGATCAAGGCCTTGTAGGGCCTTTTAATGATTCCCTTTCCGATTTTGTTTCTAACTCCCTCCAGGAATTTCCGGGTGAAAAAGAAATCTGGGCAGTAGGTGAGCGTATTCAATTCCGATTGTTGGATCTCGGATTTGATATCACAAAACTTTTTTCCGCTCCAAATTCGGTGAATGCTATTTCCGTTCTGGTTAGAGAAATATTGATCAAAAGTCTCGAAAATTTTGAAACTGAAAATTTGAAGGAATATTACCTGTTTCATAACCAACCAAAATCAGCTACCGGATATAAGCCTGTAATGCAAAAATTGTTGCCATTGGATAAAAAATGGGCGCATGTATTAGGAGTTCAAAAATGGCCTTCAAAAAATTTACCGCAGGTTGCCGGAGGAAAAGAGTCCTCCCTGAAGGCACTTATCCGGGAGTTTCTATTTGTCTCGTTGTTCAAAGCAAGCGCGGAATCTTCGGTCAGTGAAAACTCAAGTCGGTTGGCCGCTATGCAACGTGCGGAAAAAAATATTGATGAGATGTTGGATGATCTTGGCCATAAGTTCCATCAGATGCGTCAAAGTGCAATTGATGAAGAATTGTTTGATTTGATCTCCGGATTTGAAGCTTTGAAAGAAGATCCCAAAAATAAAATTAATAAATCTGCGAAAAAAAGATATGAATGAAGTTGGAGAGGTTTAACTTTAAAGGATATTATTAGAAATAAAAAATCCGAGGAAATCTCCGGAAAAAAATTTGGCCCGCTCCCGATAGCTTTCGGGATCGCAGATTGACGCAGAAATAAAATAGAGGACTTTTCGGAGGAATTTAAAAAAAAATTCAATAATTATGGAAGAAATATCAGGTTATTTTGATGACGATGGAAATGAATTGAACCCAAATTTTTACCCAAAACCCAGCCTTTGCCTAAGCTGTAAATCGAATGAAGCGGAAGATGAATTTGAAGAAATTCTTTGCAATTTGACCCGATTTGACCAGGTAGATGAAAAAGAATTTAAGTGTTTTGCTTATCGACAGAAAAAAATGCCATAATAACAGAAACTATTAAATGATCAAAAAAAAATTCCCGTAAACCCGGATTTTATGTAAATTAAACAAAACTTTAAACTTTGATTATTGCCGAAAATTGGAACGGCCGTAAAACAATACTAACCCTTCACCTCCACCTCAACATCTTCGGTTTTGATCGTGGAAAGCAATTCTAATTTTCCCTCTTCAAAGAGCTCGTCAAGATTACACAAATCGGTAGTAAAATCGTTTATTTTATAATTATTGTAATCTACAAAACGGATCCCCTGGATAATTCTGGGATTATTCGCCTCCCTAAACCGGATTCCTCCTTCGTTCTCGAAAAATTTATAAGCCAGGTAATCTATCGTATATTTTTCTTTGTGGATCCAATACAGGAATTCATCGTGATGATCTGCACCACCACCATCCTGTTGAAAGGTGATCTTCAATTGATAATAGGGTTCTCCATTAATTTCAGCATCGCCAACCAACTTTTTGTTTACCGCCTTATCGTTTAGTCCATAGGGCAAATGCGCAAAGTAGTGAACGGAATTTACGCTACCTGAATAACGAACCGCCATGGAATCCGGGACAATTATCAAACTATCATTTTTAAACCGCTGAAAACCGGTATTGCTCACCACATCCCTGAAGGTTCCTGTAGAATCTGAAACAATTCGTTCCAGTTGAAATTCTCCCCCATTCCGGATGCTTTTATAGGTGTTTCCCCTAAATTTAAACTGAACTGTGGACCTTTTATAAATATCACCTCCGGCATTTTCAATGGTTTTGGTGATAATTTCATCAGCAGATATACCTTCTTTTTCTTCCTGACAGGAAGTGACAAAGATCGCTAATATGAAAACAATAAGATATTTCATAACATTTTTAAAATTTTCGCAAAGATAAACAAATCGGGGAAACAAAAATTATGGGAAGTACTTCCCCAAGTTCAACAATTTATTTCAACCCATTAATTTCCCGGAGTTGTTGTACATCCAACAAATCCTTTGGTCGGCCTGCTCTAATTTTACTTTCGATTAAATCTGAAATTGTCAGAATATTGATCTTAGCCAGTTTATTTTTGTTAATTTCAACCGTTTCACTTAAAGCATAAGCCTCTTCGAAGGTTTTATTCAATGTCAAAATCCAGCGGACTGAATTTGACGGAAATATTTTGAACTGAGTTTTTGACATCTTCAGGGAAATCCTCCAATTCATATCCCATTTCTTTAAAAACGGCCAGTAATTTTTTAAAATTTTCAATGGTTGTATCAATCCAAAAATCCACATCGGCAGAATGACGCTGATATCCGTGAAAATTAACTGCTCCACCTCCCACTAATAACATTCTAACACGATGTTTAGTTGTTAGTTCAATAAATTGATTGACATCTTTTTTCCACTTACCTATCACCCTGCTGCTTAATTTGAATTATAAAATTTGACTTGCCTCTCTCCTCTATAATCTCTTTTCTATTTTCTCTCCTCTTTTCTTTCTCCCCTAAATTCCCCTTCACAGGAAATATTTCAAAAGCCTCCATCATTTCCAAAAATTTCTCAAAACGTTTTGCCGGGGATAACTTTAAAAAAGATTCCCTCTGTTGTTGATTACTTTCCGATTTTGTTCTGAATAAAATTTCCATTCAGTAAAGTTAATGAAAATTTGATATTTTTTTCATTTTCAAAATTTACAATTACATTGTGCCTTAATCTAAAGAAAGCTTGCTATTTTTGTGCTTCTATGAATAATACCATCAAAATAAAAAACCGCAAGGCAAAGTTTGAATTCGAATTCCTGGACAAACACATTGCAGGGATCAAACTTGCAGGAACAGAGATAAAGGCAATCCGAATGGGAAAAGCGGCTATCACCGAGAGTTTTTGCGAATTTCACAACCATGAGCTTTTTGTGATCAATATGACTGTTGAAGAATATTCACACGCCAGCCACTTCAACCACAATCCAAAAAGCGAACGCAAACTCCTTATGAAACGCCGCGAACTAAGGAAACTTGAAAAAGAGGTTAAAAATTCAGGGCTTACCATTGTTCCTTTGCTATTGTTTATCAATGAGCGCGGACTTGCAAAACTTCAAATAGCTCTTGCCAAGGGTAAAAAGATCTACGATAAACGCGAAAACATCAAAGACCGCGAAAACAAGATCCGTCTGGACCGGATCAAAAAAGATTTTAACTAAAGTTTTCTGCACATTTATTTAAAAACCCTAATTTGGCTTTGATTAAATTCGGCTACATGATTCGCAGATTACAGCTTGCAATTTTATTGATTTTCATCTCAAATTCCGTGTTTTCGCAGGTTATCGGCACAGTGACCGATACCGGCAACCAACTTCTCCCCTACGTAAATATTTATACTGAAGATGGTTTAAAAGGTACTACAACCAATGAAGAAGGTTCCTACGAACTAAAATTAACCCAACCCGGGAATTACACGCTGATCTTTCAATTTTTAGGCTATGAAAGCCTGCGGAAACAAGTGAAAATTGAAAGTTTTCCCTATAAGTTGGACGTCATACTTACTCCCGAGATTACCAATCTGGAAGAAGTTACGGTGAATGCTGATGAAAATCCTGCTGATAAAATCATCCGCAATGCCATTGACAATCGTAGGAAAAACCTGGCAAAAATAGAACAATACACCGCCGATTATTATTCCCGCGGTTTATGGCGGATAAAAAATGCTCCGGAAAAGATCCTTGGGCAGGAAATTGGCGATCTGGGTGGCGGACTGGATTCTACCCGAAGCGGAATTGTTTACCTAAGCGAAACCATTTCAGAAATTACTTATAAAGCCCCAGACGATTTTAAGGAAAAGATCCTCGCATCTAAAGTGAGTGGAAACGACAACGGCTTTAGCCTGAACTCTGCACAGGAATCTGATTTTACATTTTACAGAAATACGGTTGATATCAATGCGAAAATTGTTTCACCAATAGCCGAT
>JAENXB010000126.1 GCA_016649785.1 Flavobacteriaceae bacterium | reverse complement strand
TATTCGAGCCAAAATTCAGTTTGTAGGAATTTTGGTTCTCTACCATTTCAGTTGTATCACCATCTGCGTCGGAATCGGCAGTATCAACAACAAGATTTGTGTAATAAAGGGTGATTCCGGCTTTAGGATCTGTGAAATTAAGGAGTGCCATTGTGCCATTGCCATTTACAGCCTCTGCTTCAAAATACAAGCCCCTGACAAAATTCCTGAAATTGTTGTTATTTGACAATTCAATTGATCCTTGCTTATCAATTATATTTTCCTGAAAAAATGGAGTAGACAAATTAACCCTTAAGCGAGGTTTTGCACGAATAGTATCTATTTCGCCAGTTATATTTTCTTCCAAATAAACTACTTCCCGGGCAGAAGGTTTCAACGCCTCATTAACATATAGAGGATCTCCAACCAGGTTGCTTTTAAATAAAGGGCCCTGATCTGAATAATATTTTTGTCTGGTTTCAAAATTGGCCTCGGGATTAAAATCGTTTAAGAAAAAATTGGAACGACTTATTTTCAGTTTGAAAGGCATATTCCCATAAACCGAATCAAGTTTATAAACAGGATTACCAAGGTCATTCAGTTCGGTTTGTGTACTAAAATAAGGCAGGGTCAAAACAACGCTGTCCAAACTTGGTTCTGTTCCAAACAGAGGGTTATTTGTTGGCAATGAAAGTTGGGTAAGCACATTTGCAATTTGCTGTCCATATACCGGATCGATATAAACTCCCAAAAGACTGGAAGGCAGGTTATTGGTTTGTACTCCACCTATGTTTTTACTGTATGCAACAACTTTTGCATCATATCGCGGCAAGGAATCTAATTGGCCGCCAATAAGTTCCCCTCCAATGGTATTAAAATCATCATCGCAGGAAACAAATGCTAAAACCATAAACAATGCTACAGTTATATAGCTTAATCTTTTCAAAAATATCATTCGGTGTGGGTTACTTATTGTGATAAAACTTGGGTGTTGTAAAATTCCTGGTAGGCCGGGGAAAATTCTTCCGGAGACTTATAATCCAATACAGGTTTTTCCTGTTTGCTCAAATATTTCGTCAATTCATCCGGGATATTATCTCCGCCTACAATAATTGCGTCAGAATTGTCTATGGCAGTTTTCATAATATTGACATAGGTTGGCTTCTTGAGATGTTTTACATTTTCCTCTTCCAATCCGTCGAAAAGCACTTTTTTATACATGTTCTTATCTAACGTATCTTCGAAACTTTGATTGTACACGGAAGTCACAATTTTTGCATCAGAAAACAAAGGTTCATTTCCGTAATAATTCCTGAGGTAAAGCGGCAATAAAGAAGAAAGCCATCCGTGAACGTGGATTATATCCGGAGCCCAATTCAATTTTTTAACCGTTTCAATGACGCCTTTAGCAAAGAAAATTGCGCGCTCGTCGTTATCGGGGAACATATTCCCATCTTCATCGGTTAAGGTTGCCTTCCTTTTAAAATAATCTTCATTATCAATAAAGTAGACCTGCATCCGTTCCTTGGGAATGGAGGCCACTTTAATAATTAACGGCATATCCAGGTCATCTATTACCAGATTCATTCCTGATAAACGTATAACTTCGTGCAGTTGGTGCCGCCTTTCATTGATATTTCCGAAACGTGGCATAAAAATTCGAATCTGACCTCCCAGGCCGTTTACCATTCTGGCGGCTTCAAAAGACATAGATGATATCTCGGTTTCGGGCAGGTAAGGTATTACTTCAGATGATACGTACAATATCCTCTTATCTCTCATAGGTATTTTGCTTTTGCGAATAAAAAACATGCAAAATTACAAAAATTTATGCAGTTTGCCAGTAATATCTTAAGTTTGCACGCTGTTAATATTATAATAAAATGCAGATTATAAAAGAAAAAGCCCGGTTAAATAGCTGGGTAGCAACAATAAAATACGAAGGAGGCATCATTGGATTAGTCCCAACAATGGGGGCTTTACATGAGGGTCATCTCTCTTTAATAAGGCAGGCAGCCTCTGTTTGTGACTGGGTGGCGGTGAGTATTTTTATAAATCCAACACAATTTGACAAGCCTCTGGATTTACAAAACTACCCACAAACTTTAGATGAAGATATTGCATTATTGGGGGAATTGAACTTAAATATTGTTGTATTTTCCCCCACTGCATCTGAATTATATGACGATAAAATTGAAGCTGAACATTTTGAATTTGACGGAGTGGAGCTTGAAATGGAAGGAAAATTCAGATTCGGACATTTTGACGGGGTGGGAACTGTTGTAAAAAAACTGTTTGAGATCATCCAACCGGATAAGGCATTTTTTGGAGAGAAGGATTTTCAGCAACTTCAGATCATTAGGAAATTAATCGAAAAGACCGGGCTGCCGGTAGAAATAATAGGATGTCCCATTTACAGGGAATCCAGTGGTTTGGCAAGGAGTTCAAGAAATGAACGACTAAGTGATGAAATGCGGCAGCAGGCTTCATTTATTTATCAAACCCTGCTAAAAGCAAAAGAGAAATTTGGCACAGAAAGTGCAAAACAAATAAGCGATTGGGTTGAAAATGAATTTAAAACACATCCATTTTTGAAACTGGAATATTTTGAAATCGCCGACAGTAATTCGCTTAAAACAGTTAAAAACAAACAATTAGACACTCCTTACCACGCTTTTATAGCCGTATATGCGGGAGAAATCAGGCTAATTGATAATATTGCCTTAAATTATTAAATTTACAGTATGCAAATTCACGTAGTTAAATCAAAAATACATCGCGTAAAATGTACCGGTGCCGACCTTAATTACATTGGCAGCATCACCATTGATCAGGATTTGATGGATGCCGCCAATATTATTGAAGGCGAAAAGGTACAAATTGTAGACAACAACAACGGCGAACGCCTGGAAACCTATGCCATTCCCGGCCCAAGGAATTCCGGTGAGATCACCATTAACGGTGCAGCGGCACGCAAGGTTACCAAGGGTGATGTTTTGATCCTGATTACCTATGCCATCATGGATATTGAAGAAGCCAAACTTTTTAAACCTGCATTGGTTTTCCCTAATGAAGAAAACAACCTCTTGAACTAATTTTTGAAAAAAACCACCAAAAAAGTCCTGAAGATTATCCTCCCGTTATCTTTGGGAGTTTTTTTGATTTGGTATTCCACTAAAAGCGCCACCCCGCAAGAACGGCAGGAGCTTTTGGCAAACATCACCTCAGCCCATCCCGGATGGGTTTTGCTATCTATGCTTTTCGGATTGTTATCCCACCTTTCCCGGGCCTATCGCTGGAAATTTTTACTGGAACCTTTGGGCTATAAACCGCGATTCCTAAACAGTTTTATGGCTGTAATGGTCGCTTATCTGGCTAATTTTGGGATCCCAAGATCTGGAGAGGTGCTCAGGGCCGTAACCATTTCAAGTTATGAGAAAATCCCCTTTGAAAAAGCTTTTGGAACTATTATTTCAGAGAGGATAGCCGATTTTATTATGCTCCTTCTCGTTATAAGCCTTGCCTTACTTCTGCAAACAGAGTATCTCCTCGACTATTTTGAAGAAAACAATATAAACCCCTTCTTTACAATTGCCGCACTATTTGGTTTACTCGCCATTGGAATCCTAATATTAAAGCAAATAAAAAAATCCAAAAGAGGAATTTTGCTGAAGGTTAAAAATTTTGCGAAAGGATTGTTGGAAGGAATGCGAAGTATCCTAAAAATGAAACAAAAAGGCGCCTTTCTGTTCCATACACTATTTATTTGGGGGATGTATCTCTCGATGTTCTCTATTCTCATTTTTACGGTGCCGGCAACATCTTCCCTTCCTTTTGGAGTAATAATGGTAGCATTTGTAGTAGGTTCCTTTGCCATTTCGGCGACTAATGGCGGAATTGGCGTTTATCCCATCGCAATTGGTGCCAGCCTGATGCTTTTTGGGATCAGTAAAGAAGCCGGCGAAGCTTTTGGCTGGATTACCTGGGGTACACAAACTGTCCTGGTGATCATTATAGGTGGACTTTCCTTCCTTTTCCTTCCTATTTTAAACCGTCAAAAATAATAACTACATTGTGTATAGCTAACTAAACCTTAACCTATGCATAAAAAATTACTTTTCCTGCTTATTTTAATTGTCCCAAACCTGTTTATTGGACAAACTATTTATAAAAATCTCAAATCTGCTAAATTAGGGGGAGAACGGGAATTGAAAATCCAGCTCCCCAGAAATTACGATCAGAATAAAGAGAAAAAATATCCGGTTTTGGTGGTTCTTGACGGAGATTATCTATTTGAACCGGTTGCCGGAAATGTCGATTATTACTCTTATTGGGAAGATATTCCTGAAATGATCGTGGTAGGGATCAATCAGTCATCTTCCCGGGAATCAGATTCATTTTATGACGAGCGAACATTTTTGCCTACCGATACCGGAGCTTCATTTTTTGAATTTATCGGCATGGAATTGATGCCTTTTCTCGATTCCAACTACAGAACCGCAAATTTCAGGGTAATAATGGGTCATGATTACACCTCAAATTTCATCAATTATTATCTCTTAAAAGAAAATCCGTTGTTTCAGGGTTACATAAATTTAAGCCCGGACCTGGCTCCTGAAATTGAAACCCGCATTTTTAATTCGCTTCAAAAATCGCCTAATCCAATCTGGTATTACCTCGCAACTTCTTCAGAGGATATTTCGGCACTAAAAGCAGGTATTCTCAGTCTGGATGCGCAATTAAAAAAATTAGACAACAAAAATATTCATTATAATTTCGATAATTTTAAGAATGCCTCGCATTACACTCTTGTAGGAAATGCCATCCCGAAGGCTATAGAACAAATTTTTGAAACATACCGTCCAATTTCAGTTCAGGACTACAACAGTGTACTCTTGCAAACTTCGGTTTCTTCCTTCGATTACCTGGTTGAAAAATATAAAAACATAGTTACACTCTTTGGAATTGACAAGAAAATAAGGTTGAACGACTTTATGGCTGTATATAATGCCATGGAAAAAACAAGTAATTGGGATCAAATGAAGGATCTTTCAAAACTTGCGGCAAAAGATTATCCAAATACAATGCTCGCTACTTATTTTGAAGCGCGTTATGAGGAGGAAACAGGAAATCCCAAAAAAGCGATGAGGGTATACCAAAACGCTTACGGACAGGATCCTATTTTATTTTTAAACATAGACTTCATGCTTGAAAAAGCGCAACAAATCAAAGTAGATTTTAATTATTAAGGCATTTTAAAAACACATTTTAAATTTATGGCCAAATCAAAAACCACCTTTTTCTGTCAAAATTGCGGCGCTCAACATTCAAAATGGCAAGGTCAATGTTCCTCCTGCAAAGAATGGAACACCATAGTAGAGGAGGTCTTACAAAAACCCGATCAAAAAGACTGGAAAATTCAGGATTCACGAGAGGTAAAGAGAACGGCCAAACCCCTTAAAATTTCGGAAATCGAAGTGGGTTCTGAACCCAGGTTAAACACCAACAACGTTGAACTGGATAGGGTTTTAGGCGGTGGAATTGTTCCAGGTTCACTCATACTTTTGGGTGGGGAACCGGGAATTGGAAAAAGCACCCTGCTGTTGCAAATTTCATTGAATCTAAAGCAGAAAACCCTTTATGTATCCGGGGAGGAAAGTCAGCAACAAATAAAAATGCGGGCAGAACGCATCAATCCAAACCCTGCCAATTGCTATATTTTGACTGAGACCAAAACCCAAAACATCTTCAAACAAATTGAAGCGCTGCAGCCTGAGATCGTGATCATAGATTCCATTCAAACTTTGCACAGCGATTATATTGAGAGTTCCCCCGGAAGTATTTCCCAGGTTAGGGAATGCACTTCCGAACTTATAAAATTTGCCAAAGAAACCGGAGTGCCCGTAATCCTGATAGGGCATATCACAAAAGACGGAAGTATCGCCGGGCCAAAAATCCTGGAACATATGGTAGATACCGTTTTGCAATTTGAAGGAGACCGAAACCACGTGTACCGCATTCTCCGAGCCAAAAAAAACAGGTTTGGATCTACTCACGAACTGGGAATTTACGAGATGTTGGGCAGCGGCTTGCGCGAAGTTTCAAATCCGTCTGAAATCCTGATCTCAAAGAATGACGAAGGCCTTAGCGGAACCGCCATCGCAGCTACCCTGGAGGGAGTTCGCCCTTTGATGATAGAAATACAGGCGTTGGTAAGTTCGGCCGTTTACGGAACACCTCAGCGCTCAACAACCGGTTACAATGCCAAACGACTCAATATGTTGCTAGCCGTTTTGGAGAAACGTGCGGGCTTCCGATTGGGAGCCAAAGATGTATTTTTAAATATTACCGGCGGAATTTCAGTTGACGATCCCGCAATAGATCTGGCCGTAATTGCCGCCATCCTGTCCTCAAACGAGGATATTTCAATTGAAAAAGATATTTGTTTTGCCGCGGAAGTTGGCCTGGCAGGAGAAATTCGACCCATTCCCCGGGTAGAACAGCGCATCATGGAAGCTGAAAAACTGGGATTCGCCACCATCATGATCTCCAAACAATCCAAGCTTCCAAAGAACAATTATGTCATAAAAATTCAAAAGGCCGCCAGGATTGAAGATGTGGTAACTTTCCTGTTTGAATAAAACTCCCGGGAGCATAAGTTTTATTCTTTCACTGGAATCTCTTTATTTCATTAAGGCGCAGGATTAGGAATGCTTTCGTGAACCTCATTGATCTCTTTAATTATTTCTTCTGAAAGTTGAACATCAATACTCCCTATATTTTCTGAAAGCTGCTCCATTGAAGTAGCGCCAATAATGGTGCTGGTTACAAAAGGCTGCATCTCTACAAAAGCCAGCGCCATTTGAGCGGGACGCAAATTGTGTTTTTCGGCAATTTCACAATACTTTAAAGTTGCCGCTGTGGCCTGGGCATTGGAATATCGGCCATACTGCGGAAACAAGGTGAGTCGGGCATTTGCCGGTTGCTTATTTAAATATTTCCCACTAAGCGTACCCATTCCCATTGGGGAATAAGGAAACAAACCGATGTTCTCACGGTGATAAATTTCGGTGAGCCCAATTTCATCTTTTCTGTTCAGCAAATTATATGGGTTTTGAACCGTGCTTATTTTGGTAGCTCCGTTCCGGGCCTCTTCCGCGCAGCGCATTACTCCATAAGGTGATTCGTTGGAAAGCCCGATATGCCTGATTTTTCCTGATTTTATAAATTCATTTAAATGAAACAAAACCTCCTTAAAATTATCCTCCCATTCTTCTTCAGGATCGTGAAGATAACCCCGCTGTCCAAAAAAATTGGAGTTGCGCTCCGGCCAATGCAACTGGTATAGATCCAAATAATCTGTTTGAAGGCGGGTCAGGCTACTATTTATGGCTTCGGTTAAAGCTTCCTTGCCAAAACCCGGATTCGGGCGGATATGAGCCACCGCTTTTCCCGGGCCTGCAATTTTTGAAGCCAATATTACTTTATCCCTGTTTCCGGTTCTTTTTAACCAACTTCCAATAATTTTCTCGGTACTCCCCTGGGTTTCCTTTCTTGCGGGAATAGAATACATTTCTGCTGTATCTATAAAATTTATTCCCTGTTCCAATGCATAATCCATTTGTTGATGTCCTTCCGCTTCAGTATTTTGCTGTCCCCAGGTCATGGAGCCTAAACAAATTTTACTTACTTCAACATCGGTATTCGGTAGTTTGGTGTATTTCATCTAAAAAAATATAATTCAAAAATTGTTCTCAAAAGTTCAAATGATAGGGCAAGGTTATAAAAAATTTATTTCATTGAACCTGATCAGGACATTTTTTTTTAAGCAGTTGTTTTTTAGGCCTTGTTTTTATAAAAAGGTGAAAGGTAGAGAGTGGAAAGTAAAATGATTTTTATTGTGCAACTTTGAGTGTAAATTCCTCCGTCTTTCTCTGTGTTTATACTTTTTATCTGGATCATGTTACTTTAACCACAGAGTTGCACAGGGATTGACACAAAGTTCTAAAAACACGAATTAGATGGATTTGTTGAAAACGCTGATTTCGCGGATTAAAACGGATTTCGCTGGAACCAATGGGCAGATTTGCCTTAAAATGAGGAAAAATAAACGAATATTTTTAAGGTGATCTATAGGCTTTGCATAGGCCATCCATAGGGTATCCATAGGGTATCTATATGAAACCCCCAG
>JAENXB010000087.1 GCA_016649785.1 Flavobacteriaceae bacterium | reverse complement strand
GTGATCTGGCTGGGGCTCGAACCCAGGACCCTCTCCTTAAAAGGGAGATGCTCTACCAACTGAGCTACCAAATCTTGTGTTTTGAATGTAAAGGAACTTATTATTGTGATCTGGCTGGGGCTCGAACCCAGGACCCTCTCCTTAAAAGGGAGATGCTCTACCAACTGAGCTACCAAATCTTTTCCACATTATTTTCTGAACGCGGGTGCAAATATACTATCAATAATTTATTTTTCAAGAGGAATTTGATTTAAATTCGCAGATATTTTAAATTTATATCTAAACACCTCTTTCTCAGTATGAAAATATTTCTATCCGGCTATATGGGATCCGGTAAATCTTTGATATCACAACATTTGTCGGAAAAATTACAAATTCCTCTTGTAGATTTTGACGATCAGATCTCTTTAATTGAAGGGCAGTCCATTTCTGAAATTTTTGAACGCAAGGGAGAACTTTATTTTAGGAAGTTGGAATCCCGCGTATTGGAAGACGTTTTGAACGAACCAGCTTCCCTAATAGTTTCTCTTGGAGGCGGAACCCCTTGTTACGGAATTAATACGGAATTGATCAAAAGTTTTCCCGATGCCAAAATGGTGTATTTAAAAGCCTCAGTGGGATTTCTTACCGAACGTTTGTTTCTGGAAAAGGACACCCGCCCGTTGATCAATCACCTTACAAATAAGGACGATTTGGAAGATTTTATCAGGAAACATTTATTTGAACGCGGATATTATTATAACCAATCGGATATTATTGTCGATGTTGAAGACAAGGATCCTGCGGCTATCGCCACAGAAATTTTGAAAAAGTTAGAATAGCTCCACCTTATCTTTTCCTTTTGCAAATTGGACCTGAACTGTTTCGTTAAAGGAGGTAGATAGGGAGATACCCTTAAAATCGGCCTTAACGGGGTATTTCTTATGGCTTCTGTCTACCAATACCGCTGTTTTAAATTGTTTGAGCGGAACCTCTAAAAAATGCTTTATACCGTAAATTAGAGTGGCGCCAGAATTTAATACATCATCTGCCAATACAATTGATTTATTGGTGTAAGCAGAAGGGGGTAAGGACGTTTTTACCTCGTTCAACGGATTTTTTTTATCGACCTCAACATTGCATAATTCGATCTTCAAATCGGAGATTTCCTCTAACACCGTTTTCAGGCGCTGGGCGAATGCAAATCCACTTTTTGAAATCCCGGCAAGGATAATCCCGGTTTCATCAATATTGCTTTCATAAATCTGATAAGCAATTCGTTTGATTTTATGTTTGATCTGTTCGTTGTTAAGGATGATTTTGGATATTGGCATGATTTTTAATTTTTCATAAATATAAAAAATAATTCATTTCCCTGTCTGGGAAGAATCGAATTTGTGCAGCTTTCAAAAATTTCTATGTCAAAATACGGACTAAAATAGGTTAAATATTCCTTTCTGCTTCCGCCAAATGGTGGTCCTTCCTCAGGAAATTTGACGTTGAAAAGCAAACCGACCAGTTTTCCGTTTTTTTTAAGAAGTTGGTGCATTTTTTTTGCATAAAGACTTCTTTTTTGAACCGGTAAAGCACAAAAAAATGTTTGTTCCAGGATCAGGTCAAATGATCCTTCAAATTCAAAAAAATCGGCTTGGATCAAATTTTCTTCAGGAAATCCGGGAATCCGACTTTTTAAATTCTTAAGAGGTTCTTCGGCTAGATCCAAAACATATATGTTTTTAAACCCATTTATGTGAAGATATTCTGCCTCGTAGGAATTCCCTGCTCCGGGAAGCAGGATAGTAATAGATTTATCCTTGAGTTGATCTATGTATTGTTTTAATGGAGGGGAAACACTTCCCAGATCCCAACCGGTTTTATTTTCCCTGTATTTTGCCGCCCAAAACTCCTTATCCAGCTTCATTCTTTTTCTTCTTTATCAGATTTTTCAGTATTTTCCGGATCTTCAACCCAATCATCTATATCACGCCGATCTTTTTTTGTAGGTCTTCCGGCTCCTTTTTTTCGATAATATTCTGTAGAATATTTTAGTAATTCCAGTTTTGCAAAAGCTTCCTTTGGGGTAATATCGTTTATATAAAGCCCCACCAGTTTTGCACCAACCCGGCTAGGCGGTAAATCCAGAACTTCAATTTGATAATCGATCTGGTTTTTTCTTATTGTAATAATGTCTGACACATATACCTCTCTTGAAGGTTTTACATTTGCGCCCTTTATCTTAACTTTTCCCTGTTTGGTTGCATTTGTGGCCAGACTTCTGGTTTTAAAATAACGCACGCACCATAAAAACTTATCAACTCTCATATTTAGAATCTTAAAACTGACTAAATCTTAAGCAAAAATACAAGATTATTGTATCTTGCGGCCTTAAATTTAACTAATGATGAGATTGAACAAATTGTTTATAATTGGTGTGCTTGCAAGCACATTCCTAATATCTTGTAAAAAGGATGATAAAAATGATATTGAGACTGTTCCTCCAAGGGATCGTGGGGAACAAGCAATTGATGATGACGAAGCTATCCTTGCCTACTTGCAAACACATTTTTACAATGCCGAGGATTTTCAAAATCCTGCCGCCAATTTTAATTATATAGTGAATTTTGATACTATCACTGGTGATAATGCCAATAAAACACCAATAATCGATTCGGATTTGTTGACCACCAAAACCGTGCGAAAGGATAGTATAGATTATACCATTTATATTTTAAAAATAAGAGAAGGAGCAGGGGACAAACCAACATTTGCCGATTCTACTTTTCAAAATTATAAAGGCGAATTATTAAATCAAGATCTATTTGATAATACCGCAAATCCTGTATGGTTTGACCATCCCGGGACACTTACCCAGGCAAATCCCGGAATTGCAGTAGTAGCACTTACCCAAGCCATGTTGGAGTTTGGAGAAGCATCAGGGTTTAGCGTAAATGAAGACAATACTGTAAGTTGGAATAATGATTTTGGGATTGGAGCAGTATTTTTGCCTTCCGGACTTGGTTATTTTAATGCTTCACCTCCGGCTATTCCCATATATAGTCCGCTTATATTTTCATTCCAGTTATACGGTGTAAATGAAGCCGATCATGACCGGGACGGAATTCCATCTTATATGGAAGATCTGGATGGGGACGGAATTTTGTATAACGATGATACCAGCGCAAGCCGGATTCCTAATTATTTGGATGCAGATGATGATGCAGATGGAACCCCAACCCGGGAAGAAATAATTATTAATGAAGACGGAAGTATTGAATTTCCCGATACCAACTCTAACGGAACTCCTGATTATTTGGATCCGGATTCCTTTTAATAAGAAATTGATTATAAGAAATTGAGAATAAAAAAAGCCACGAAATTTCGTGGCTTTTTTCTTTTAAAACTAACCTCTTTTTAATTGAAGCTGTAGGCCAAACTAAAGATCCATTGCGAAGGCCTTGAATCTATTGAGAAATTTTCAGAGGCCGTTTCGCTAAAGGCGGTATTTTCTTTAAAAGCTCCTTCGTATCTCACATCAAATCCTAATCTGCCTAAATTAACTCCGGCGCCAAGTTGGTATCCTAAAGTTATTTTATCTTCTACTTCAGAGATCTGTAAAGCTGAATTGTCCAGTTCGTTATTCAAAATATATTGAAAGGATGGACCTGCTTTAATATTAAGAGGTCCCAAAACATTAAGGCCAACTAATAAAGGTGCGTCTATTTTGTCAATATTATATTCAAAAGTATCGTATTCCGTATTCAACCTTGTATATACCAATTCGGGCTGCAGGAAAATTCCAAGAAATTCGAATTTTGCAAATCCACCCAAATGGTAACCGGTTTTGTTTTTTCCTTCTATTGTGGTGGCATCATTGAAGCCTTCAGAGATATTTTTATAATCTCCTGTCGCACCGTAATTTAAACCGCCTTTAATACCATAGGAGGATTGAGCAACAGCTGTTCCGCCAATAAATATTAAGCCTAATACAATTAATTTTTTCATAAGTGTTGTTTTAATGTTTGATTGGTATAACGCAGTAAATGTGCCAGTTATTTCCGAAAAAAATTGAAAAACCCCTAAAATGCTGAATTTGAGGGGTTTAAAATGTAATTTATATTGAAAATTTACTTTCGTTTTATCACTTTTTCTGAAGCTTTTACGATGGCATCGGCATTCAATCCGTATTTTTCCATCAACTCCTCAGGAGTTCCGCTTTCCCCGAAGGTATCATTTGTTGCCACAAATTCCTGTGGAGTTGGGTGATTCAATGTTAAGGTTCGTGCAACGCTTTCTCCCAATCCTCCAAGAAAGTTGTGCTCTTCAGCGGTTACAACACATCCTGTTTTTTTAACTGAAGCTAGAATTGCAGCCTCATCCAAAGGTTTTATGGTGTGAATGTTGATCACCTCAGCGCTTATTCCTTTTTCTTCCAACTGCTCCGCAGCTATCAACGCTTCCCAAACCAAATGCCCGGTAGCTATAATAGTCACGTCCTTTCCTTCGGTTAAGTTTACGGCTTTCCCAATCTCGAATTTTTGATCAGCAGTCGTAAAATTAGCGACTTTAGGTCTTCCAAAACGCAAATAAACCGGACCTACGTGTTCTGCTATCGCGATGGTTGCAGCTTTGGTCTGATTGTAATCACAAGTGTTAATTACAGTCATTCCCGGCAACATCTTCATCAAGCCGATATCTTCAAGGATTTGGTGTGTTGCACCGTCCTCGCCTAAAGTCAACCCGGCGTGGGAAGCACAAATTTTCACGTTCTTTTCAGAGTACGCAACACTTTGACGGATCTGGTCGTAAACACGGCCGGTAGAGAAATTGGCGAAAGTTCCCGTAAACGGAATTTTTCCTCCAATGGTCATTCCGGAAGCGATGCCAATCATATTTGCTTCAGCAATTCCTGTTTGAAAGAAGCGTTCGGGATAGTTTGCTTTAAATTCATCCATCTTTAGCGAGCCGGTAAGGTCGGCACATAAGGCTACCACATTTTCATTGGTTCTCCCTAATTCTGCCAAACCATCTCCAAATCCGGATCTGGTATCTTTATTTCCTGTATTGGTATATTTTTTCATTTTAATTTTTAATTTTTAAGATTTCGTCAAGGAATTAAAATTGAATAAGCCTTATTATTTTTGACAGGTTAAAATCCAGATTATGATCTTTTCCATATCTTTTTTCTAACTTCTAACTTTTTTTAAGTCTTGACTCTTTGTTCTTTTTTCTTAGATCTAATATCTCAAATCTAATATCTCAACTCTATCTAATAATCTCCTAAAGTTGCCGGATTTTGAGCTAAAGCATCTTTTAGTTGCTCATCGTTTGGAGCAACTCCGTGCCATTTATGAGTGTGCATCATAAAATCTACTCCATGACCCATTATGGTGTGTAAAAGGATACAAACGGGTTTTCCTTTTCCGGTGCGGCTTTTGGCTTCTTTCAGGCCTTCAATTATTTTAGTGATATTATTACCTTCTTTTACTTCCAATACATCCCAACCAAAAGCTTCAAATTTGGCTTTTATGTTTCCCATTGGTAAAACCTCGTCAGTAGCACCATCAATTTGCTGTCCGTTTAAATCAACAGTAGAGATAATGTTATCAACCTTATTACCGGCGGCATACATTATGGCCTCCCAATTTTGTCCTTCCTGCAATTCTCCGTCTCCATGCAAAGTAAAAATCAGGTGAGAGTCGTTGTTCATCTTTTTGGTAAGTGCTGCACCAATTGCCACAGACATACCCTGGCCTAAGGAACCTGAGGATGTTCTCACGCCTTGTAATCCATCGTGGGTTGTTGGATGTCCTTGCAGTCGGGAATTTAGTAAGCGAAAAGTGTTTAATTCTTCAACCGGAAAAAAGCCGCTTCTTGCCAAAACACTGTAAAATACAGGAGAAATATGGCCGTTGGATAAAAAGAAAAGGTCCTCTCCAATCCCATCCATATTAAAATTGCTGTTGTAATCCATTACATCCTGATAAAGGGCGGTAATAAATTCGGCACATCCTAAAGAACCTCCGGGATGCCCGGAATTGACTTTATGGACCTGCCTTACAATGTCCCGGCGAACCTGGGTGACAAAATCTTCTAATTGTTGTGTGTTTGGCATTTCAGCGTTATTAATTTGAAATGCTGCTTCTTGTGTGTTTGGCATTTTTGAGTTATTAATTTGGAATGGGGCAAAAATAAGTTATTATATACGGAAGTCAAAGCCTGAAAGTGCCAATTATCAACCAATTGACTTATTTAACTAACAATTTTTAAATTCTGCTTCCTTTAAATTGATGTTTAGTTAAGTATCTTTGCACCGAATTAAACAAAATTATGAAATTTGATCTTATAACTACCGATCCAGGTAGCCAGGCCAGGGCCGGAACTATTACCACAGATCACGGTACAATTGAAACCCCTATTTTTATGCCTGTAGGTACAGTTGGTTCGGTAAAAGGAGTTCACCAAAGAGAATTAAAAGAAGACATCAATCCCGATATAATTTTAGGAAATACCTATCATCTTTATTTAAGGCCTCAAACAGAAATCCTGAAGAAAGCAGGTGGCCTTCACAAATTTATGAATTGGGACAGGAACATTCTCACCGATAGTGGGGGTTACCAGGTATATTCGCTTTCCGAACGCAGAAAAATCAAAGAGGAGGGAGTGAAATTCAAATCTCACATAGATGGTTCGTACCACACTTTCACTCCTGAAAATGTAATGGAAATTCAGCGGGTTATAGGAGCGGATATTATTATGGCTTTTGATGAATGCACGCCGTACCCTTGCGATTACAAATATGCAAAACGGTCCATGCATATGACGCATCGCTGGTTGGACAGATGTATGAATCATCTGGAAAAAACCCCTTATTTATATGATTATGCCCAGTCTTTTTTCCCAATAGTCCAGGGAAGTGTCTATAAAGATCTACGTCAACAATCTGCTGAATATATCGCTTCAGTGGGCGCGGAAGGAAATGCCATTGGAGGACTTTCCGTAGGTGAACCTGCAGAAGAGATGTACGCGATGACAGAAGTAGTTACGGCAATCCTTCCCAAGGACAAGCCGCGCTATTTGATGGGAGTGGGAACACCGGCTAATATTCTGGAAAACATTGCTTTGGGAATTGATATGTTCGATTGTGTTATGCCAACCCGTAATGCTAGAAATGGAATGTTGTTTACTGCACATGGCACAATAAATATCAAAAATAAAAAATGGCAGGATGATTTTTCAGCAATAGATGAAATGGCAATTACCTTTGTGGATACAGAATACAGCAAAGCCTATTTACGCCACCTGTTTACGGTAAATGAATTGCTTGGAAAGCAAATCGCAACCATTCACAATCTCGGTTTTTATCTCTGGTTGGTTCGTGAGGCGAGAAAACATATATTAGCGGGAGATTTTGCATCCTGGAAAAACATGATGGTTCAGCAAATGGATAAGCGCCTTTAAATTGAAAATACTTGATTGGTACATATTAAAAAGTTATCTGGGGACCTTTATCCTCATGTTAATTTTGTTTATTCCTATTGGAATTACGGTGAATCTTGCCGAAAAAATCGATAAGATCCTGGAAAATGAAGTTCCTTTTGTTGAGGTAGCTAAATACTACCTGGATTTTACCATTTATTTTGCCAACCTGTTATTTCCCCTGTTCTTATTTCTTTCGGTAATATGGTTTACCTCCAAGTTGGCCAATAATACCGAAATTATCGCTTTTTTGAGTAGTGGGGTTTCATACATGCGTTTTTTAAGACCTTATTTGATTGGAGCAACCATTGTCAGTTTGGGTGCGCTTGTTTTAAGTATGTACCTGGCACCTCAAGCCAGTAAAGGCTTTAACGAATTTAAATACGAATACCTTAAAAA
The DNA here is from genome assembly GCA_016649785.1 of Flavobacteriaceae bacterium. Taxonomy (GTDB): domain Bacteria; phylum Bacteroidota; class Bacteroidia; order Flavobacteriales; family Flavobacteriaceae; genus Gillisia. The sequence continues at coordinate 2,723 of JAENXB010000087.1, read as the reverse complement.
AGGGACTGAAGTACAGGAAACCAGCGATGTTTATCGTCAAATAAACGGATCGGAGTATATTTATGCCAGCAATTTTCAGCCTAAATCAAAATCGGCCCGCAATTTCACCCTTGAACATTTCGAAGGAAATGTATTGAAGTACAAAATAAGTGCATCCCGCCTTCAGTTTAATGAGAAAGACACCACCTATACTTTAACCAATTTTGACAAACGGATTGTTGGGGAAAATGAAGATATTATACTTCACGAGAGAACCATGGACACGGTCTTGCCTTTTGAATTTGACGAACTTACCCCGGTTTCTTATATTGCCGAAACCTTGAATTACAACGAACTCAACGATTTTATAAAACAAGAGCGCAGGCGTGGATCGGCGAATATGAACCGATACCTGGTAGTAGCCTACAAACGGTGGAGTTTACCGGTTTCCGCATTTATCCTGACAATTATTGCAGTTGCGGTATCGTCTAAAAAACGCCGTGGCGGAATGGGAGTGAATTTAGCCTTGGGAATTTCCCTTGCTTTTATTTTCATCTTTTTCGACAAGGTTTTTGGGACTATGGCAGAACAATCTTCATTCTCGCCTCTTGTTGCGGTTTGGTTTCCCAATGTAACCTTCGGCATTTTGGCGATTTATCTTCTGTATAATGCCAGACGATAAACTAAAAAGTTACCTGCATTTTCATTTTATTGTATTTATTTGGGGATTTACAGCCGTTCTTGGCGCACTCATAACATTAGATGCAATTCCCCTTGTTTGGTACAGAATGCTTTTGGCCAGTGGTTTTATTTTAGTTTGGATAAAATGGAAAAATAAAGATCTAAGAGTTTCGCCAAGAAAATTCCTGGTATTGGTGGTCGCGGGAATTGTAATAGCACTTCACTGGCTCACCTTTTTTGGAGCGATTAAAGTTTCCAATGTCTCCATCACCCTGGCATTACTTTCAACCGGGGCATTTTTTACCTCTATATTGGAGCCCATTTTTTATAAACGAAAATTTGTTGGTTATGAAGTGGTTTTCGGTTTAATAGTGATTGTGGGTCTGTACATTATTTTTAAGGTTGAAACCGATCATTACCTCGGAATTCTACTTGCATTGATCTCTGCTTTTTTATCTGCCGTTTTTACTTTGATAAACGGAAAACTGGTAAAACAGGCTGCTCCATCGGTAATATCTTTTTATGAATTATTTACAGGAGTCGTGGCCATAAGTATTTATCTTTTAGTGGTTACAATAACAAGTGATGGAGCCAGGGGATTTAGTCCCACATTTTTCGTTCTCACTGCAACCGATTGGATATACCTTCTTATTTTGGCTTCCATTTGCACTGCTTACGCCTTTATAGCTTCAGTAGCAGTGATGAAGCATTTAAGTCCGTACACCGTTATGCTCACTATTAATCTGGAACCTGTTTATGGGATTGTCCTGGCGTTTTTGGTTTTTGGAAATAAGGAACAAATGGATCCTCAGTTCTACTTCGGCGCAGCCATAATCCTCACTACCGTAATCTTAAACGGGTATCTGAAAACAAAACGAAAAATTAAAAAGTTATCTGGGAAATCTTCCTTTTAAAGTTCCTTATATTTGTAGGCTAATAAAAACCCCATAACTTAACATGGAATATTTAGATTTTGAATTACCCATTAAAGAGTTAGAAGAACAGTATCAAAAGGCCTGTAATATAGGGTCTGAGAGCAATGTTGATGTAACTGCTACCTGTAAGCAGATAGAGAAAAAATTGGCGGAAATCAAGAAGGAGATCTATAAAAACCTTACTGCCTGGCAACGTGTTCAACTTTCAAGACATCCAAACCGTCCATATACTTTAGACTATATTAATGCCATTTGCGGAAATACATTTTTGGAACTCCACGGGGATCGAAATGTGAAAGACGATAAGGCAATGATTGGTGGACTGGGTAAAATTGGAGATCAAAGTTTTATGATAGTCGGGCAACAAAAAGGATATAATACCAAAACCCGGCAATTGCGAAACTTTGGAATGGCGAATCCGGAAGGTTACCGCAAAGCACTTAGGTTGATGAAATCTGCCGAGAAATTTGGGGTTCCTGTTGTTACCCTCATTGATACTCCGGGAGCTTACCCGGGGTTGGAAGCAGAAGAACGCGGACAAGGAGAAGCCATAGCCCGTAATATTTTGGAAATGTCCAGGCTTAAGGTTCCTATAATAGTTGTAATTATTGGTGAGGGTGCCAGTGGTGGAGCTTTGGGAATAGGAGTGGGAGATAAGGTTTTGATGTTGGAGAATACCTGGTATTCTGTAATTTCACCGGAATCCTGTTCCTCTATTTTATGGCGCAGCTGGGAGTATAAAGAAATAGCTGCAGAAGCCTTGAAGCTTACCGCCAAGGATATGAAAAAGCAGAAATTAATTGACGAAATTGTGAAAGAACCTTTGGGAGGAGCACATAGCAATAGAGAAGAAGTTTTTGAAAGCGTGAAAAATGCAATTTTATCGGCTCATGACGAGTTGAAAAACTTATCACCAAAAGAGTTGGTAGATAAGCGAATGGAAAAATATTCCAGTATGGGAGTCTTTAAAGATTAAATCTTTATACATAACCCTTTAAAAAATTCCGAGGTTCCTGCTTCGGAATTTTTTTGGCCTTATTAACAAATAATTTAACCCACATTGCAGCCCAAATGTTAAAAAATGATCTAAAAGTGTTAAAAAAAGGGTGGTTTTAGGGGTAGATTGAG
>JAENXB010000130.1 GCA_016649785.1 Flavobacteriaceae bacterium | reverse complement strand
GTTTTTATGGTTGGGATCATTACCTCGGTGATCAGTTTCGTGATCGCTTTTTACTTGCTTAAATAAGCTACCAAATCATTGCTTGTTATCGCATTTTCAGAAATAGGTTCATTCTTTTGATATATTATATTTACCCTTAAAGCGCGCAAACCTATTACTCCCTGAACATCTTCCAGCTCCAGCAATTCTACCTGGTCACCCAAATAGTTCCTGGTTTGCAGGTATTTTACATATTTAAGATACTCTTTTTCATTACTGCCGTGTGAATATATGATGGCTAACTTCCCTTTTTGGGTAATGCGCTCTTCGGTATCTTTTATATAAGCCTTGTCAATTCGTTTTTTGATAATTTCATATCGGGCATTATAGGTGCCATCCACATCAAATTTTTTCTCATCCATGCGGTACCTTATGGAAAGTGTAGCGTTAAATACCAGGATAAGTGAAGAAGCATCCAGTTTTATGGGGGTGGTTTTTTGAAGTTGATAAAACCTGTTTTCCATTTCACACATAGTTACAAGTTGCCATAACCTCAAATTGTACAAATAATCCTTGTTAAACGGCCTGTTATAAGTCAGGTCTTCTCCTATATAAATATTATGATCTACCCCATCGGTTTTATAGCGTTCAAAATAATGAGGATAAATCCTTTGGGCTTCTTCCTGTTTTTTATCAATAACCCGGGCCATAGTCCTGTTTATAATCTGAACCGTATCATCATAGCGTTTCCGGCGATCGTAAATCATCCCGGTTTCGGGATTTAATTGCTTCTGATATTCTTCTACCAGGGTCCTTAATTCTTCCGACTGTTTACTGAGATCATCCATCAACGGATTTACCTCCCGTTTTAATAAATTTAACATCTTTTGTTCGCTATCCGTATTCAGACTTTCGCTAAGATCTTCTTTGAAGTCCCTGAGCTTAATTCGGATCTGATCGTAAATTGGCAATTCTTCCTTTTGGGAAGCTTTCTCTATAATTTTTTCAATCAATTCCAGCTGTTGTGTCAAATCATACAATATCGATGAATTTCGCGCATCAGAAGAACCTATAATATCAATTTGCCCGTATAACGGGTAAACATCTTTAAAGGCAATATCCTTAAATGAAGCCAATCCATCGTCATCTATATCTTTGATAAATTGTTTGGCCTCCCGTTCAAATATCCATAAAACGCTGGGGTGAATTGAAGTACATTCACTTTGGATCACTGCTTTTATCCTGTTTCCCAATTCGGTTTTGTTACGCTTTACCGCGGTAACCAAGTATGGCAGAATATCATCCAGTTTTATGGCGTTTATGCTGTTTAATTCATTTTTCCTGGGCGAAACAAGTTCCAATACCCCTAATAATTCATTTTCATCTGCAATTGGGGCCAGGATACAACTTTTTGCGTGGCTATTCTTTAAATTTTGTGAAAGCAAATTATAGTTGCTCTTCTTTTCATATTCATCAATATTGGTAATGGTAAAATAATCCCGTTCACTTTTTAATCGGTTAAAAGAGGCTTCGCAAATTGCCGATCTACAATCGTTCATGGTTTCCTTATTCAGGATAAAACTATAGGCATCCCGGTTATCCATTCGTTCAAAAACCATCTCCTGCTTGTTAAAGTAAGTAATTCCCACCCTCAAATCGGAGATTTTAAAGATAGATTGAAAAATTTCCTGAAACTTCTGAAGTTCTTCCAGAGTTGAAGTTTCCTTATGTAAAAGGGTGGTTTTTAATTCTGAAATCGCATCATCTGCAGTAACATCGGTGAGATTTATGATCGTGAAACCCTTAAATATCCAGCTTTTTGGCGGAAACATCTTTTTCCATAGCTCTACATCTTCAATATTCTGAAGAAGCAGGTCAACATCCTGCTCTGATATTTCCTTGGCGTCTTTTCCGGGTTCGATATCGACAAAATCGGCATTAAGGGAAACCCTGTAATGTTTTAAGACCCCATTCTCATTGGGGATATCATAATAAAGCGGACGGGAAAAATCTATATGGTAACCATAATGATGGTTTAGAACCAGAATACAGCCGTAAATATAATACATGTCTTCATCCATATTCCGCATGGAAAGTTCAAAATCATCCCCCGCATTGGCCAGAATTGCCTTGAAACGTTTGGATGCGTTGAAGACAAGGTTGTGAAAGGGTAAGGAAGCCGCCTTAATTTCATTTTCACTCAAAATGTCCGGAAACAGATCCTGCAATAAAATATAAATAGCATCTTTATATTTATATAAATCCTCCGGATCATCAATTCCATCCGTAAGTTTTGGGAATGAGGCTACATATTCCAATACATTTTCCATATATTCTTTAGCAATACTGCTTTGCTCATTTACAACCTGTGCCTTGTATTTCTCAATAATTTTTTGAAAACTTATCTTGATATCTAAGGGGAAATCCTGCAATTGATTCTTCATACTTTATAATAATAGGGCAAAATTACCATTTCATTTAAGTCCAATCTACCAACGGATGTAAATTAACATTTTTTTATAAACTAAGCACGTGTTTCAAATACCAGTTGTGTATTTTTGCACAAAAATAATCTATTTTTGAAATAAGTATATTGCAAATACGATGCGAACATCTACGAACCTATGCGAATTTCATATAACGAACAAACAATAAATATATACCTATGAAACAGTTCCTAACTGCAATTATTATACTGAGTATTCTTGGATGTCAAAAAGACCCTGAAGGATATTCCATTTCCGGTAAAATTAAAAATGTTGAAAATGGCAAAATGGTTTATTTATCAGAACTGGACAGCAATAACCAGCCCGTAAAAATAGATTCAGTGGTTATTAAAGACGAAAAGTTCAATCTGGACCTTCCTGCAATAACCCAATCTAATTTAAGTTTTTTAAATATTGAAGGTTTGAACGGGAATGTGATCTTTATTTCTGAAAATGAACAGGTCAATTTTGAAATCTTTAAGGATAGTTTGCCTACATCCCAGGTTTCCGGGGGCAAGGAAAATAAAGTTTTCTATTCCTACCTGGACCATTTGAAAAATTTGAACCGGCGCGTGATGAAAATTAGGGCCGATTTGAGACAAACCATAACAACTACTAAGGATTCTTCAACAATAGCAAAATTGCAAAAGGAAGAAGAAACGCTTCGAAATGACGATATGACCTTTAAGAAAAAAATTGTCAAGGAAAATCCGGACACCTTTGTATCTGTTTTGGTTTTAACCGATATGATAAATATGGGAGCCACAACAAGTGAAGTAAAAGCGCTTTATGAAACTTTAACTGAAGGCTTAAAACAAACACCTTTAGCGATAACTCTTAAAGAAAACCTGGACAAACGCAATACGGTGGAAATTGGAAGCAAAGCTCCTGAATTTTCGGCGCCTAATCCAGAGGGGGAAGTAATAGCCCTGAAGGATAGTATGGGAAAAATTACCCTGATAGATTTTTGGGCTGCCTGGTGCAAACCTTGTAGAATTGAAAATCCTAATCTAGTTAGGATCTATAACAAATACCACGAACAGGGTTTTAATATTATTGGGGTTTCTTTGGATCGAGAAGGACAAAAAGACAAATGGATTCAAGCCATTAAGGATGATAAATTGACCTGGAACCATGTTTCCAACTTGCAATTCTGGCAAGAGCCAATAGCGCTACTTTATGGTGTAAGGGCCATTCCTGCAGCATTTATTATAGATGAAAACGGAGTGATTGTCGCTACAAATTTAAGAGGCGATGCTCTGGAAGCTAAAGTAAAGGAACTGTTGGAAAAATAATTCTTTCTTTTAAAAACAAAAAGCCACGGAAACTATACTGTTTTCCGTGGCTTTTTTGTTTTAATTGATTATTCCTGATTCAGATGAAAGCCTACGGTTACTTTTGCGCTTACTTCCATTTCACCCGGAGCGATGGTTTCCTGTTGAGCAGCATCTGAACTGGCTTTCATCATCTCATTCACCCTGTAAACTGGGGGGAAGTTGCCGATTTCAATTTCACTGATGCTAAAGGCCCTCCCGATGCTTTGATTTAACGGGGTTGCATATTCTGTAGCTTTCTTTTTGGCATCCATAACCGCTTTTTTTCTGGCTTCGGTTTTGTGTTTTTCAATTTCCGAAGATTTAAACTGAATTCCATCAATCCTGTTTAGCCCAACTCCCATTAATCCGCTGATAATTTTTTCGTAATTTTTCAGGTCTTCAAGTTTTATTGAAATTGCCTGATTTGCCACATAAGAATAGGTTTTATCGTTATAGTTGTAATTCTTGTTAAGATTAAGATAATCGGTCTGGATATTTTTTTTAGGAATTCCCTGTGCTTTCAAATATTTTATAACCTGATCTACCACCGCATCATTTTTCTTTTTTACCTCCTGGGCATTATCCCCTTCATGTTCAATTCGGGATTTGATAAGGACCTGGTCCGGGATAACTTTTACAATACCTTCCCCGGTTACCGTAACCATAGGTTGTGGGGTTAAAACTTGCTGTGCCTGTATGGCAAAAGTGCTCATTGCAACGAATAATATTAGAATTGATTTCATAATTATTGTTTGTTTTAATTGATTTGTACCAAATATAACAATTAAGATACCAAGCTTATATTTTACCTGCTTTTTGAAGGATAAATAAAATCAAGATAGGCACGGCTAATAATATTACCATTAATAAATGTTCCTGAAAAACCCAGGGAGCCAATATAAGCGTGAGCATATATCCTCCCACGGCACCACCAAAATGGGCATCATGGCCAATATTCCCCAATTGACGTTTCATCCCGTAAATGGTATAAAACAAATATCCGATCCCAAAAACATAGGCCGGAACGGGAATTATGAAGAACAGCCCAAGCATCATATCGGGCCTTAACAAAATAGCAGAATACAAAATTCCCATCACCGCTCCACTGGCTCCAACTGCGGTATATGCGTTGTCATTTTTATGAAAAAAGTAGCTCAGTAAATTCCCCACAATTAAGCTGGCCAGGTAAACCAATAAAAAGCCCAGGGGACCTAAATAGCCTAAGACCACATTAGAGAAAAAATACAGGGTAAGCATGTTTACGAATAAATGGGAAGTGTTTACATGAAGAAAACCGGAAGTTAAAATTTGGTATTTCGCGCCCCCTTTGATATCGGCTACGTTAAATTTATATTTCTCAAAAAACCCATTATCACTAAAACCCTTAAATGAAACAATCACATTTATTGCGATAACAATGATGGTAACCACGCTTAAATCCCCCATAGATACTTCCTTTTAGTGCCAAATATACCATATATTTGCTGAAATTTTTTGTCGATGGAGTTATTAGTTTTTTGGTTTGTATACCCCTTTTTATGGCTGATTTCCCGTTTGCCCTTTAGGCTTTTCTACAAAATTTCAGACCTGGTTTTTATTTTGGTTTATCACATTATTGGATACAGAAAAAAAATCGTAACCGAAAACCTGGAACTTGTTTTCCCCGAAAAGTCTTCAGAGGAAATAAAAACAATTACCCGAAAATTTTACAGGCATATGTGCGATATGTTTTTGGAAATGATCAAAAGTATATCCATTTCCAATAACCAACTTAAACAACGTTTTACCTTTACCAACCTCGAAGAAATAGAACGCATTCGCAAAATGGATAAAAGCATAATTGTAATGTGCGGGCATTATGCAAGTTATGAATGGGCCAACTCCATACAATTATACGATATTGATTATAAGGGATTTGGGATATACAAGAAAATTAAAAACAAGTGTTTTGATAAATTAGCAAAAGATATTCGCGCAAGGTTTAATGCTGAACTTATTTCCAGTAGTGAGACTATCACCAAAATTATACGCAATCAAAGGGAAGGAATACGCGGCATATATTTTATGGTAGCAGATCAGTCCCCAAAACTTAACCGTGCCAAATTCTGGACAGAATTTATGGGCAGTACTGTTCCTGTTTTTATAGGGGCAGAAAAGCTGGCCCCAAAACTGGATATAGCGGTGGTTTATTTACAGGTAGAGAAGCAAAAACGAGGATATTATCAGGCAACTTTTATCACGATTTCCGATAATCCAAAAGAGGAACCTGCATTTAAAATTACCGGGAGCTTTTTGACCGAATTGGAAAAACAAATAAGAAAGGCCCCTGAATATTACCTGTGGACACATAAAAGATGGAAACACCGAAATGCTCCCATCCCAAAAGATGCCGTGATTTTTAAAACCCGTAAAATATAGTTGTTATGGAACAAAAAACAGAAAACCAAATTTGCACTGCCATTCTGGATCAGGCTTTTAAGATTCATACTGAATTAGGGCCGGGCTTATTGGAATCTGTTTATGAAAAATGTTTACAGTATGAATTGACCCAGGCAGGATATATTGCAGAAGCACAGGTTCCGGTACCAATGAATTACAAAACAATACGTTTTGAAGCCGGTTTTCGAATTGATTTACTTGTAGAAAACAAAGTTTTGGTGGAAATAAAATCAACAGAAAACCTGGCCGCCGTTCATTTCGCACAAACTTTGACTTATATAAAAATGAAAGATATAAAACTTGGGTTGTTGATCAATTTCAACACCAAGCACCTAAAGGACGGGATACATAGAATAGCGAATAAACTTTAGAGAATGTAATGTTTTCACGCGGCGGTCGCGGAGGAAAAAAACGCAGCGTCCCGCAGCGGAAAAATTTTTCGCCGCGTCCGCTGCGCCCGCTGCGAGAAATCCAGAAATCAAACCAATACAGTCGAAAGTTTTTACGCCGCGTCCGCTGCGTAACCACTGCGCCCGCTGCGTGAAACTCGGAATCGTGAAATCCAACCACGAAAACATAATTAAGCTACAATTTCTTTGATCTCCCTTATCATTTTTTGAGCGAGTTCATCTGCTTCCTCCTGGCTTTTTGCCTCGGTATAAATTCTAATAATAGGTTCTGTATTGGATTTTCTAAGGTGAACCCAGTTTTCAGAAAAATCTATTTTCACCCCATCAATTGTAGTTATTTGCTCTTTTTTATAATTTTCCCGCACGGTTTCTAAAATAGCATCAACATCCAGATCCGGTGTAAGTTCAATTTTGTTTTTGCTCATAAAATAAACCGGATAACTTTCTTTTAAAGCTGAAACCGAAGTTTTCTTTTCTGCCAAATATGTCAAAAATAAGGCTACCCCCACAAGACTATCCCGCCCGTAATGAGCTTCGGGATAAATTATCCCACCGTTTCCCTCACCGCCAATAATGGCGTTGGTATCTTTCATAAGCTGCACCACATTCACTTCGCCCACCGCACTTGCCCGGTACTTTTGTCCGTGACTTTGGGTAAGATCGCGCAAAGCCCTGGAAGATGACAAGTTGCTCACGGTATCGCCGAGGGTTTTGCTCAGCACAAAATCGGCACAGGCCACAAGGGTATATTCTTCTCCAAACATCTGCCCTTTTTCGTCTATAAAAGCCAGCCTGTCCACATCCGGATCCACTACAATTCCCAGATCCGCCTTTTCTTCAACCACCAATTTACAGATATCGCCTAAATGCTCTTTCAAAGGCTCTGGATTATGTGGAAATTCCCCATTTGGCTCACAGTATAATTCTACTACCTCCACACCAAATTTTTTCAAGAGCGTCGGAATTGCGATTCCGCCGGTAGAATTCACAGCATCTACAACTACTTTAAAATTGGCGTTTTTGATCGCATTTACATCTACCAGCTTCAGCTTTAAAACTTCCTCAATATGTCTTTCTATATAATCGTCAATAGGAATTATTTTTCCCAGATCATCCACTTCAGAAAAGTTAAAATCTTCATTTTCGGCGTATTCAAGGATCTTCGCCCCTTCTTCCCCATTCAAAAATTCTCCTTTATCATTGAGTAATTTCAGCGCATTCCATTGCTTCGGATTATGGCTTGCGGTAAGGATGATCCCACCATTCGCTCTTTCCATAGCAACGGCAACCTCCACAGTGGGTGTTGTTGAAAGCCCTACATC
>JAENXB010000145.1 GCA_016649785.1 Flavobacteriaceae bacterium | reverse complement strand
TAATAGATCTTCCTCCAACGTGATATCCACGCATCCAGTCAAATCGTTTGGTTTCGTTATAGGGGTGTTTAAGGTCATCTACAAACCAATGCTTGCTCGCTTCATTAACCGTATAACCGGTTCTGGCCTGTTTTTCTTGATTTTTCGCCTCGTCTCTGGGAACCTGTCCTTTAAATTTATAATCCCAAGGATCATCATTCATTGTTGGATAATCCTCTACATGTTTTACCATCCGTCCTCTCTCAAGTACAAGTGTTTTAAATCCTTTTTCACATAATTCTTTGGCAGCCCGTCCCCCACTAATTCCCGTGCCTACGACAATAGCGTCAAAGCTGTCATTTTCCGAAATATTGCTCACAGTTCTATTATTATTTATTAATTTATTATTGAATCTGCCCAAATATATCAATTTATGCTTAGCATTTCAAATCTTTAAAAAAAAAGTCTACTTTTAACATTCTTAAAACAGTCACAAAAATTTTAGTATAAAATCCCTAATCCCATTTTTATGAAAAAGTATTTAGCCCGACCAATCAATTCATTTTTACTTGTTTTAATCTTTTTTACTGGACTGGTTTCCTGTAAAAACCAACAGGAAAAAGAACCCGAAGAAGAAACTGCTACTGCAGAAAACGCAATCCAGGAACCTTTTTTCAAACTTTCATTAGCGCAATGGTCGCTGAGCAAACCCATTCTTGCAGGGGAAATGGATCCTATGGATTTTGCCAAAAAAGCAAATGAAATGGGCTTTCAGGGGATTGAATACGTTAGCCAGTTGTACACCCCAATACTTGAGAAAGGTGGATCTCCGGAAGTTGCCATGAAAAACTTACTGGATTCCTTAAAAGCGAGAAGCGAAAAATATAATGTAAAAAATATCCTAATAATGGTTGACAACGAAGGAGATCTTGCCACTCCCAATGAAAAAGCCAGAAATATGGCGGTGGAAAGTCATAAAAAATGGGTGGACGCCGCTCAGTTTTTAGGATGTCATTCTATCAGGGTGAATCTTTTTGGCAGCAATGATGCTAAAATTTGGAAAAACAATTCAATTGACGGTCTTAAAAAATTGGGAGAATATGCCACTTCCAAAGGAATAAATGTATTGGTAGAAAACCACGGGTATTTATCCTCAAATGCAAAACTTCTTGTTGAGGTGATGGAAGGCGTGAATCTCCCCAATGTTGGAACCCTTCCAGATTTTGGCAATTTTTGCTTAAACCGTGAAGGCGGGGAACGCGGGGAGACTAAATGCATTGAAGAATATCCAAGATACCAGGGAATTGAAGAAATGATGCCTTACGCAAAAGCTGTAAGTGCAAAATCCTATGATTTTAACGATGAAGGCCAGGAAACTACCATGGATTTCTCGAAAATTCTTAAAATTGTAAAAGATGCCGGATATACAGGTTTTATAGGTGTAGAATATGAAGGGGAACGACTTTCAGCCGAAAAAGGAATAATGGCGACAAAAAACCTCCTGATTGAAGAAGGAAGTAAATTAAATCAATAATAAATCAGAAAAATAATAAATGAAAAATTTAGTTCGTTTTCAATTATCAGCAATGATGTTTTTAGAATTCTTCATCTGGGGAGGATGGTTTGTAACCCTGGGAACATTTTTGGGGAATAATCTTGAGGCTACCGGCACTCAAACCGCCATGGCCTTCTCAACACAATCCTGGGGTGCCATTATAGCTCCTTTCATTATAGGGCTTATCGCAGACAAGTTTTTTAATGCGGAGCGCATTTTGGGTTTCCTCCACCTGGCAGGAGCTGTCTTATTATATATGATGTATACCTCACAAGACTTCAGCACCTTTTATCCATATATTTTGGGATATATGATTATTTATATGCCTACCCTGGCACTGGTAAATTCCATTTCATTTTACCAAATGACAGATCCTGAAAAACAATTTTCCACCATACGTGTCTTTGGAACCCTGGGATGGATTATCGCCGGTTTGGTGATAAGCCTTGTATTTGCCTGGGATGCACCGGCTGCAAGGGAAGGCGGAATGTTGAGAAATACTTTTTTAATGGTGGCTATCGCATCTGCCATTTTAGGAGTTTTTAGTTTTACCCTGCCAAAAACCCCTCCCAGCAATAAAGGAGAAAAAGTTACGCTTTCAGATATTTTAGGATTGGAAGCCCTGGCCTTATTAAAAGGGAGGAATTTCCTGATGTTCTTTATATCCTCAGTCCTTATTTGTATTCCCCTTGCTTTTTATTACCAGAATGCAAATCCTTTTTTAGCAGAAGTGGGTATGGCAGACCCTACAGCAATGATGACCATTGGTCAAATTTCTGAAGTTCTCTTCCTTCTTCTATTGCCTTTTTTCTTTAAGAAATTCGGATTTAAGATCACCCTTCTCGCAGGAATGCTTGCCTGGGCCCTTAGATATTTGCTTTTCGCCTATGGAGATGCCGGAGAACTTGCTTATATGCTCATCATTGGAATTGCCTTGCACGGTATATGTTACGATTTTTTCTTCGTAGCCGGGCAGATCTATACCGATTCCAAAGCTGGTCCAAAAATTAAAAGCGCTGCCCAGGGATTAATAACCTTGGCAACCTACGGTGTTGGAATGCTGATAGGTTTCTATGTTGCCGGTTTAATAAGCGATATGTATATAAATGCCGATGGTACTCATGCCTGGGAACATATATGGATAGTTCCTGCCGGATTTGCCTTGGTAGTTATGATATTATTTGCTATTTTCTTCAAAAATGAAAAACTTGAGAAAAAAGCAATTGAAAAGATTTAATTTTAAACAGATAAAAATATTTTTATGAGTTCAAAAATAAGACTGGGAATACTTGGAGGCGGTGGAGATTCGCTTATTGGGGTGTTGCATCGCGTGGCTTCGGCTATGTACGATCAATTCAAAATAGTTGGAGGAGTATTTAATCCTAAACTGGAGGAAAGTATCTCTTTTGCTAAAAGCATTGGATTGAGGACCGATAGGGTTTACAAAGATCTTGACAGCCTGGTAGAACAGGAAAATGCGCTGCCAAAAGGAGAACGTATGCAGGTGGTTTCTATACTCACCCCTAACTTTCTTCATTTCCCAATGGCGAAAAAATTGTTGGAAAACGGATTTCATGTGATTTGCGAAAAACCGATGACCACAACCTATGAGGAGGCAAAGATCCTGGAAGAAATTCAAAAAATATCTAAAACAATTTTCGCGGTAACGTATACCTACACAGGCTATCCAATGATCCGCCAAATGAAGGAAATGATAGCCAATGGGGAGATTGGGAAAATTCAGAAGGTAGATGTGCAATATTACCAGGGTTGGATAAACCCAATTATTCACGATTCGGAAAAACGTGCCAATACCTGGCGTTTGGATCTCGAAAAATCAGGAATTAGTTGCTGTGTTGGGGATATTGGCACCCATGCTTTTGAGATGATAGAATACGTTAGCGGGCTTGAAATTAAGGAGGTTCTGGCAGATCTGAACTATCTTTATAAAGATAACCTGATGGATATAGACGGAACCGTCTTGCTCCGTTTTTCAGAATATGTAAAAGGAATTATGAGGACAAGCCAGATCGCCACCGGAGAAGAAAATAATTTTACGGTGAGCATTTATGGTGAAAAAGCAGGTTTAAAATGGGAACAGGAAAATCCTAATTATCTATATCTGCTTGAAGATGGCGAACCTTTAAGGGTTTTAAAACCCGGACATGCTTACAACAGCGAACTATCCCTTAGCGGCACAAAACTTCCTCCCGGACATCCCGAAGGGATCTTTGACTCTATGGGAAATATCTATAAAGGAGTTGCAAAAGCAATTAAAAAGGAAAAATATCATCCCGGGGAATTCCCTACGATGAAGGATGGAATAAGAGGAATGAATTTTATTGAAAAAGCCGTCGCGTCCCACCAACAAGGTAACGTTTGGGTGAAAATTGACAACTAGTTAAACACAACAACAAAATATAAATTGAAATGAAAACTATAAAAGGACCTGCCGTTTTTCTAGCGCAGTTTATGGATACCAAACCTCCTTTTAACTCCCTGGATGGTTTATGCCAATGGGCAGCAGATCTGGGATATAAAGGAATTCAAATCCCAACCTGGGAAAGCCGTTTAATAGACCTTACCAAAGCAGGGGAAAGCAAAACCTATTGTGACGAGTTAAAGGGGAAAATACAATCCTACGGATTGGAAATCACTGAACTTTGCACTCACCTCCAGGGCCAGCTTATAGCCGTGCATCCGGCATACGATATTATGTTTGATAATTTTGCTCCTGATGCGTATAAAAACAATCCTAAAAAACGTACACAATGGGCGACAGAACAGCTAAAAAGTGCTGCCAAAGCCAGCAGGAACCTGGGACTTGACGTGCATGGAACCTTTAGCGGATCATTGTTATGGCACACCTCGCATCCCTGGCCTCAACGCCCGCAAGGATTAGTGGAAATGGGATTTCAGGAATTGGCCAAACGCTGGTTGCCTATTTTAAACGAGTTTGATGAACAGGGAGTAGATCTTTGTTATGAAGTCCATCCCGGGGAAGACCTTCACGATGGAATTACTTTTGAACGTTTTCTGGAAGCTACCAACAATCACAAGAGGGTGAATATTTTATACGATCCCAGTCATTTCGTACTTCAGCAACTGGATTACCTGGCTTATATAGACCATTACCACGATTATATCAAAATGTTCCACGTAAAGGATGCCGAATTTAATCCTACTGGGAAAAAAGGAACTTTTGGAGGCTACGGGGACTGGATAGATCGGGCAGGGAGATATCGCCATCCCGGAGACGGACAGGTAGATTTTAAGACCATTTTTTCCAAATTGACAATATGGTTGTGACGTTTGGGCAGTTATGGAATGGGAATGCTGTATAAAATCTCCTGAACAGGGTGCTAAAGAAGGAGCATCCTTTATTCAATCCCAAATTATCCAGGCTACAGAAAAGAAATTTGATGATTTTGCCGGAACTGCGATCGATGAAGAAAAATTAAAGAGAATCTTAGGAATCAACTAAAAACCAAATAAAATGAAAAAATTAAGTTTATTATTAATGTCCGTAGCTGTTTTTGCCGTAAGCTGTAAAGAAAATACCAAAAGCCAGGATGATGAGGCACAAAAAATGAAAGATCAGGAGGCAGCGATGCAAAATGAGGAAACTCAAAACGAATGGGTAGATCTTTTTAACGGAGAAAATCTTGAAGGTTGGAAAGCCTTTAATGCTGATACAATTACCCAATGGAAAGTTGAAGATGGCGCACTGGCTTTTACTCCTGCCGAAGGAGAACGCCCGGGATCTGAAAACCTGATTTCAAAAGATGAATTTACCAACTTTGAATTGTCCCTGGAATGGAAAATTTCCGAAGCAGGAAACAGCGGAATTATGTGGGGAGTGCAGGAAGATAAAAAATTCAAAGAGCCTTACCTTACCGGACCCGAAATTCAGGTACTGGACAACCAGAAACATCCGGATGCCAAAAACGGACCAATCCGTCAGGCTGGTGCCCTTTATGATATGGTTCCCCCAAGTAAAGATGTAACCAAACCGGTTGGAGAATGGAATAAAACGGTAATCAGAATAGATCATGTGTCAAATTTGGGAACTGTTACCACGAATGGTGAAAAAATCACAGAATTCCCGGTGCATGGGGAGGAATGGGACAAAATGGTACAGGGATCAAAGTTTAAAGACTGGGAAGATTTCGGGAAACACCGATCTGGACATATAGCACTGCAGGACCACGGAGATAAAGTTTGGTACAGAAATATAAAAATTAAAAAATTGGAGTAAATTCATTTTAAAAAACCATCGAAGCTGCATAAGATCTCTATCTTTTGCAGCTTTTTTTGTAAACTTTTAATGTTTTTTTTCCGAACAAAACATTCTTATTTCCCGCTCCCAAAATATAGGAACTGAGGATCCACGTTCATTGTCAATTAAACTAATTCCAAACCCCAAAATCCAAATTATCCATTTTCTTTTGTCTTATTTCTTGATTCTTTTTTCTTTTTTCTATTCTCTTTATTCTAACTTGTCTAACTTCTAACTTCGTATTTCTAACTTCTTCCTAGTCTTGTTTCTTGATTCTCCTAAATTATCCCGATTTCTTTTGAATGCTTAATGGCTTTTTCGCTATGCTTAAAATAACAGGTTGCCACTCCCAAATCTTCCAGGTTATCCAGGATTTTTTGAGTCCTTTGTTTTTTATCTTTTGCTGTATGACGGATATATACAGCTTTTACATTTAACGGGAAAATTTTGCAAATTCGTTCGTAGATATCGGGATCTCTCTGAGAGTCATCACCAAGCAAAACGTATTGAAGGTTTGGATAAAATGAGATGATATCCTTTATTTTTTCAAATTTATGATCGTGGCTTCCCCTTCCGGAAAACAACAGATCCATTATTCCGGTTTTGATCTTTTTTAGTTTGATCACGGCCTTTGGCAAGTTGTGTATTTGTGCAAATTCATTTATAAAACTATATAAATTCCACTCGCTGCTGGAAACATAAAAAAAGGAGTTAAAAGCCTTTTCATTCTGTTGGCCGAAAATGCTCAAGGCCATGTAATGCGGTACCACATCATTGAATACCTTTCGCTTGTTGATGTTTTTCAACAAAATAATATACATTTTTTTGAAAAAATTATTGCTGCACGAGATGAGAATGGTGTCGTCAATATCAGAAATAATCGCGTATTTACTTTCAAAGGGTTTAAGGACCTCCCCTATTTCAACAATTCCAAAATCAGTGATTTTACAGGTAATTATAAATTCATGCCAGCCGCTTTCCAGTTCCTCATTAAATGGAATACTAAACCTAAAATAACCATCGTGCAAAGTTTTTGTTTCAACAACAGTTCCTTTAAATTCCAGTTTAACCCGGATATTGGAAATAGGAGAAATATTAAACATATGAATAATGGAAAATGCATGTCTGATCCCACCTCTATCAATGCGGTATTTATCCGGTGCCCAGGATTTAAAAACATGGCCAAAAACAATCAATTCCTGATCATTTAAGTAGCCACGGTATAATTTTAAGTCTAATTTTACCAATTGAGATTTTGTTAACGAAAGGTTCCTACCAAAATACTTATTTTTATCAACAATAAAAACCCATGAAAATAAAAAATCAAATTTTAATGGTTGTAAATCCCATTTCGGGTGGTATTGACAAAAGTAAACTGATTGAAGCGGTAAAGGCTGAAATGAATATAAGAAATTATTCTCTCGAAATTTATAAAACTTCAGATGATAATGATCAGGCTGCCATAGAAAAAATGATTTTTAAATTCCAGCCTGAACGTATTTTGGTTGCAGGAGGTGATGGGACTATCCAACTTGTAGCCGAGGTC
>JAENXB010000312.1 GCA_016649785.1 Flavobacteriaceae bacterium | reverse complement strand
TCTCTGGAAATATATTTTTTGTCGAAGGCAATTTCTTCCAGACAGGCGATTTTGAGGCCCTGTCGCTTTTCAACGGTATGAATAAAATTGGAGGCTTCCAGCATAGAATCGTGGGTCCCGGTATCCAGCCAGGCATAGCCTCTACCCAATAATTCTATATTTAATAAGCCTTCCTGTAAATAGCATTGATTCACAGAGGTTATTTCAAGCTCCCCTCGGTCACTCGGAGTGATTTGCTTTGCAATTTCAATTACTGAATTAGGATAAAAATAAAGCCCCGTGATCGCGAAATTACTCTTTGGCTCTGTCGGTTTTTCCTCAATACTGAGAACTTTCCCTTCTTCATCAAAATCCACCACTCCATACCTTCCTGGATCCTGCACATAATATCCAAAAACCGTTGCCAGTTTTTCATTTTCGGTTTTTTCCACTGCGCTCTTTAGCAAATTACCAAAACCCTGACCATAAAATATGTTGTCCCCCAAAATGAGGCAAACATCCTCTTTCCCAATAAACTGTTCCCCAATAATGAAAGCCTGGGCCAGGCCATCCGGAGCGGCTTGTTCTTCATAAAAAATTTGCAATCCCAACTCATTTCCGGTCCCGAGTAATTTTTTAAAATTTGGAAGATCCTCCGGGGTCGATATGATCAAAATTTCCCTTATCCCTGCCAACATCAAAACCGATAATGGATAGTAGATCATTGGCTTGTCATAAATGGCAAGCAATTGTTTGGATATTCCCCTTGTAATTGGATAAAGTCTGGTGCCGGAGCCTCCGGCGAGTATTATTCCCTTCATTGGATGCGAATTAAAAGAATTGTCACGAATTACGCGAATTATTTGAATTAAGAATTCTTTTATAGGTGAGAGATGGTGTTCCAAAATTAATCAACATCCCTAATTCCGTATTTGTACATTTTAAATAGTTTTTTAATTGAGCATAAAATGCGACAGGAATTATGTTAACAGCTTTTATTTCCAAAATAATAGCATCGTAACAAACAAAATCTGCTCTATATTGTTTGTTTAATTTTTGATTTTCGTAATACAATTCAAGCTTAACTTGTTTTTTAAATGGTATTTTTTGGTTCTGAAATTCTTTTTCCAAAGCTTCTTCATAAACAGCCTCCAAGAATCCTGCGCCTAAAGCACGATGTACCTTCATGCAAGCTCCTATAATTTTAAAACTTTCTTCCTTGAATACTATCTTCTCAATGGAATCCATTCGTATAATTCGTTTTAATTCGTGTTAATTCGCGTTAATTCGCATTAATTCGTAGTCAATCGTTTTTTCAAGTCCTTGTTCAAAAGTTACCGAAGGTTTCCAGCCGAATTCTTTGTGAATTTTTGTTGCATCGATGGCGTAACGCTTATCATGGCCGGGACGGTCTTTAATATAGGTTATCAAATTTGCGGAACTGCCTTTTTCCCTGCCGAGTTTTTTATCCATGAGTTCGCAGAGAAGTTTTATCAGATCTAAATTTTGCCACTCATTGAAACCCCCAATATTATAAGTCTCTTTATTTTTTCCTTTGTGAAAAGCCAGATCAATAGCGGTTGCGTGATCAAGTACAAACAACCAATCCCTGGTGTATTTTCCGTCTCCATAAACCGGTAAAGGCTTATTTTGAATTATATTATGAATAAAAAGAGGGATCAGTTTTTCCGGGAATTGGTTGGGGCCGTAATTGTTGGAACAATTTGAAATAATATAAGGTAAACCATAAGTTTCTCCATAAGCTCTTACAAAATGATCGGAACTGGCTTTTGAAGCGGAATATGGTGAGTTGGGTGCATACGCAGTGGTTTCGGTAAAAAGACCGGTTTCGCCCAAAGTTCCATACACTTCATCGGTGCTGATATGGTAAAAAAGTTTGTCTTCTATATCATCTTTCCAACACGCCTTTGCTGCATTTAGCAAATTCATGGTCCCTATTACATTTGTTTTCACAAATGCCAAAGGATCTGTAATGGAACGATCTACGTGAGATTCTGCCGCTAAATGAATGACTTTATCGAAATTATATTTTTTAAATAAATCATTAATTTCTTCGGCATTATTAATATCAGCCTTTACAAAATGATAGTTTGGCTTTTCTTCTATATCTAAAAGGTTTTCCAGGTTACCGGCATAGGTTAAGGCGTCCAGATTGAAAACTTGATAATTGGGATATTTGTTCACAAATAACCGAACCACGTGAGAGCCTATAAAACCTGCTCCGCCTGTCACCAATATTTTTTTAGAACTTAATGTTGAAAATTGTTCCTTATGCATATATTATTTTTTGAATCAGGCGGTAAATATAAGGTTTCTAATTTAAGATGTAAGATGTGGAATATTAAAGAAATGTAAAAAGGGGAGGGAAGATTTCAAATGGGGGAATTGATTTGGAAATAGCGGCGATTTACTGTTTCGTTATTTTTAAGCAGAAGTTGGATTAACTTGGATTT
>JAENXB010000234.1 GCA_016649785.1 Flavobacteriaceae bacterium | reverse complement strand
TTGACAACTATAAGATAAGCAAAGTGGTGTCCAACCTATTGATGCCGGTACGAATGCGATGGAAAATTCAAAATACAGAACCAATAATGGAGAACCGACAACTTGACTTAATGTTCAATTAAAAAAACGGGGGATGGCTAAATTAAAGGAATATTAAAAACAGTTAACCCATTTGCCTATATGCTTTTATCACATTCTAAACTGTTTATTAAAAATAATGGTTAAAAAAAATAGAAACAACAAAGAAAATTAAAATAGAAAAATACAAACCATTGATAAATAATGGTTTACAATGTTTTTTTGTTATAACAATAAAAATAGAAGCTATTAAAATCGGCAATAAAGAAACAAAAAATGTCCAAAAGCTCGAATTAACCTGGATTGGCAAAGGTGATGAACCCAAGCTTGAACCAAGAATTCTTATTGAAAGTTCAGAAAAGTGGCATCATTTAAACCGTTTTGCCTGGCACGATTCAATCCGTAATATCCAGAGGTTTATCGGTAAAATACAATGTCAGTATAAATGTCAGTATAACTTATAGGTAAAGGGCTAATATAAAAGCCTCTAATCGAATAAAGAATAAAATTCAGCGAAAGACTGAAATTCACAAAAACTGGAATTGAAACTCTCTCAGGGAAATTAAATATTTTTTAATCTATTTTTTCCTTAGACTGTCCTGAAGAAATCGTTCCTAGATTATTTAATTTTTGTTGAAGTATTTCCATATCATCACTTACTTTTCTCTCGATAACTTTAGCATAGATTTGGGTTGTTGAAAGTTTTCGATGACCTAAAATCTTGGAAACGGTTTCAATTGGCACTCCATTGGTTGAAGCAACAGTAGTTGCAAAGGTGTGCCTGGCCAAATGGAATGTTATCTTTTTTTGAATTTTGCACATTCCAGCAATTTCTTTTAAATAACTGTTGACCTTTTGATTAGAAATTCTGGGTAATAGACGGTTGTTTATTATACAGCTTTCTTCATTTTTATAATTTTCAATCAAAGAGATCGCTTTTGTCAAGAGTGGCAGTTTTACCTGATTTCCGTTCTTTTCCCTCTTTGTGATTATCCAAAATTTCCTATCGATTCCTATCATAAGGTTCTGCGGAGTTAAAAGCATGAGATCCCCATAACTTATTCCTGTATAATAGCTAAAAATAAACAGGTCTCTTACCCTTTTTAGCCTCTGGCCTTCAATTTCTAAGTTTTCAATACTCTCTAACTCCTCTGCAGATAAAAATCCTCTCTCCTTCTGTATCAAATGCGGCTTAAATTTAACGAATGGATCCCCGTCTATCCATTCCAGGTGAAATGCCAACGTAACCATCTTCCTAAGACGCTGAATATGTTTCATCACTGCATTATTCTGAAGGCTTTTCTGATAATACCTGGGTCGAACCGCTCTGAGAAAATTCTCAAATCTTAAAATAAAGCTATAATCAAGTTCTCTCAGGTAGAAATCATTTCTTTTATACTCTTTCTTTAAGAATTGCCTGATGTAATTTTGACTTGTATTATACATGCGAGAGGTATTGTATTTTAGTTTAGAAAACATATGATCGCTGTGATACTTAAAAATATCTTCTAAAGAAAAAAGACGCTCCTCTTCACCAAAATATTTGGTTTTGATGCTTTCCGGGGATAGAACCTTTCCTTTCTATTTTCAATTCCTGATAACATTGAAAAAGTCTGGAATGTTCCTGATCTAAAAACTGATTAAGATCTTTAGATTGGGGACAATTCCCCACTACCCTTTGTTTACTGGGATTCCACAGCGATACATCGGCCTTTCTTTTTAGACTGATGTTTAATTTCCTCCCGTTTACCGTAATTCTGGCATAAATAACTGCGAGATTGTTTTTTGCTCTTTTGGTATAAATCCAGAATAAGACCGAAAATGTTGACAATGTGCGCATAATTGATGTATTTGAATTGAACAATTTTACGAAAGTCAAATCACCAATAATGGTTGTTTCACAGGTCATTAAGATATAAATTATAATCGAAATATGTTGACGATTTGTTAACTTTTAAACACCATTTCTTTTAACATCCAATGATATCAAAAAATATTAAAACCCTGATAATCATAAGATTAACAGGGTTTTGATTTCCTTTGAAATGTTAAAAGTGACCTCGCCAAGAATCGAACTTGGATCTAAAGTTTAGGAAACTTCTATTCTATCCGTTGAACTACGAGGCCGTTATTTTTTATGAGTGCAAATTTATAAACTTCTGAGTAGTTACAACATTTAGAATCTATTTTTTTCAAAAAATAGCTAGTTTTAAAATTTGATACTAAAAACCGGTTTGAATTTTAATTTTATTCCCGGCAAAAACATTTGTTTGGGCTGAAAGAAAGGAACTAAGCTAGCGTGCAATTAGTTTGGAAGGTGCGTTAAAATTAAAAAGAAATTTCCTATTTTTAAGAAAAATTAAACCCGTGAGAAAGTCTTCTTATTTATTCGCTATATTGTTGTGCATCCTTATATTAGGCGCTGCAAATGTCCAAAATCATCCTGTTATGAAAGATCCTTTTGCCCATACTTTTTCTATAGTTGCCCGGGATTCCATCACCGGGGAAATGGCCGTTGGTGTTCAAAGTCATTGGTTTTCTGTAGGTGTTTTGGTTCCCTGGGGAAAATCCGGGGTTGGGGTGGTCGCTACCCAATCCTTTGTGAATCCCGCTTACGGACCAAATGGTCTCAAATTGATGGAAGAAGGGAAGTCATCGGTTTCGGCATTGAAAGAGCTGGTTGCTAAAGATGAAGGGAAAGATTTCCGCCAGGTGGCTTTTTTGGATACCACGGGCAAAGCTTCGGCATTTACGGGTGAAAAATGTGTGGAATCGGCTTTACAACACGTTGGAAACAACTTTTCAGTTCAGGCCAATATGATGTTAAACGACGATGTGGTTCCTGCCATGGCCAAAGCATTTAAGGAATATGCGAATCTTCCACTGGCAGAACGGGTAGTGAAAGTTTTACAGGCTGCACAGGCCGCTGGCGGAGATATTCGCGGGAAGCAATCGGCGGCCTTAATTGTGGTGGGATCGGATAAAGTTGAAAATTCCTGGGAAGACAAGAAAATTGATCTCCACGTGGACGATAGCGAGGAGCCATTGACAGAATTGGAGCGACTTCTAAAAGTGGCGAGAGCCTATGAATTTATGAACCGCGGTGATCTTGCCATGGAAGAAGATAATGTAGACGAAGCCCTGAAACAATATGGCAAAGCCGAGGAATTGTTTCCCGAGAATCTGGAAATGAAATTCTGGAAAGCTGTTGCCCTGGCAAACAGTAAAAGACTTGAAGAAGCCATCCCCGTTTTTAAATCGATTTTTGAAGCAGATGCAAACTGGCGGACTATGACCCTGCGGTTACCGGCTTCCGGATTATTAAATGTGTCGGAAACAGAATTAAAACAAATTGTGGATTAGACAAGTATTTTTTATCTTGCTCATATCAATTTAATTATAAACTCAAGGGATCATGAAAATTAAAAATATAGGTTTTGCAATAATTGTAGGGATATTGGGAATAATGATTTCCTGTAAGGAGGAAAAAAAAGATGCGACTCCCGCAAATTCGAAAGTTGAGATCCAGGAAAATCCAAAAACCACCGCGGCCCTGAACCCCGTTCACGGAGCACCGGGACATCGCTGTGATATTCCCGTAGGAGCTCCTCTTGATCAGGCAGCATCTACAAATACAGTTCAACAAAGCAACACCAATATTTCCCCGGATGTTTCACCGGTTTGGGCAAACAAACCTGCTCCGGTAAAAAATCCGCCTCACGGTCAATACGGGCACGACTGTGCTGTTCCCGTAGGGGCCGATCTAAAAAAATAGGATTTCGGGTTAAAGTTTATTTTTCTTAATTCAGGTGTCCAGATTATTTTTTGAATTTTTTCAAAAAATAACGACTAACCATCAAAAAATGATTGCCTCCAAATTTGCCCAATTCTATTCTGAATTACCTATAAACAAAATGTCTGTTAGTGACCTGGTTGCCGATAAATCATTGTTTTCTGAAGTTCCTGAAGATTGGCATGTACTGATTGCCGATATTAAGAATTCTACCCAGGCCATTAAAAAAGGAAAGCATAACGAGGT
>JAENXB010000183.1 GCA_016649785.1 Flavobacteriaceae bacterium | reverse complement strand
GTATAAGATAGTTCCGGATTTGCAGCGGCTCCATCTAAAATCACATTTGCAAGCGAACCAGAATCCTTCATATCTACGGAGGTGTCATAACCTGTAAGGGAAAGTCCAGTTATGGTAGCACCAGATTCTATTTTAAACTGAAGTGCCGTTCCCCCGGTTGTAGAAACAGAGGTGAAGTTTACCAATTTAGGATTGTTGTTTACTCCGTCAGCTTCCACCGCGGTAGAAAAACCTTCAATAGTATGTAAAGAATAAGCGTTTGTCACTGTTCCGCTCCAACCCTCTGTCCAGTCAATAGCATCATCTTCGTTGTTTTCAAGGTAAAGATTGGTTACTGAAACCGCTCCTCCAAAAAATTCAACTCCATCATCTGCTCCATTGATAAGAGCGACATTATTGATAGAAGTTCTGGATCCAACCGCATATAAGGTCAAACCATTATACTGAGATTTGGCATTGATCTGAGCTCCGGCTCCCTCAATTACAAGATAGTTAATAGATCCTGAATTGTCGGTATTATCGGTTCCTCCATAAATAAAACCACCAACCTCAGCAATTGCGTCAATCCCGGAAGTAGTTAAACCTTCACCTAAAAGAAGCAATCCTCCCCAATCTCCGGCTGCACCATTTGTAGAAGTCATAATAACCGGATTGGAACGGGTTCCGTTAACAGCTATTTCTGCTCCTTTTTGAATAGCTATATAAATTTCTGCTCCGGCATTGGCAGTGATCTTTGTTCCGGCAGGAATTGTTAATTTTGTTCCTGAAAGTACATTTAATTGGCCTGTTAATTTATAGGCAACCGTTGGATCAAGAGTTATATCTTGATCGACATTTCCTTTTAATTCGCTGTTTACCGGGTCTGGATTTCCTCCAGGATCAACGATATTGCTATCATCTGTACTACAGCTTGTAAATGTTAGTCCGCAAAAAACAGTGAAGAGAACCGAAATACTTTTAATTGTTTTTTTCATGATTTCAAATTTGGATTAAATATTTATGGTTAATAATTGATTAAAATATCCTATAAACTATAGTTTATTCCCAGGCTAAGTGTTGCACCTCTTGTATATGATCTAACAGTTTGGTTAGTTTCAATTCCGGTGATACTCGGTTTTACGTTTTGCGTTCTTTTAATTTCAGGGTTTAATAAGTTTTGTCCGGTAAAGGTCAATCTCCAGTGTTTACCGAAATCTTTGGATAAATTTGCGTCCAGGCGTACAAATCCTTTTTCTATAATGGCATCATTGTAGAATGTTTCACTTTGGGTTTGAATTTCCGGAGCTCCCAGGGCATATATTTTATCGGAAGCATAATTGGCGGTAATACTGGCATTGAATTCATTTTCAGCATTATCAGAAAAATTAAGGGATGAATTGATTATCCAGTCAGATGCTCCCTCAAGGCCTGTTTCTGTTAAACCTTTGTATCTGAAGGTTCTTATGAAATTGCCATTGGCGTCAAGGGTTTCTTTCAAATCCTGTTTATGCCACATTTTTGAAGCATTGAAACTAAAATCAAGGTCTATATTAGATTGAATAATTCCCATTCTGGTTTCAAGCTCCAGTCCGTAGACTTGTGCTTTTTCTCCAGAGTTAAAGTAAGAGAATATCCCGGCAGAGCCCCGGTCCTGAACCTTGTTGATAGGATCTTCAATTCTTTTATAAAAACCGGTAAGGGAGATCAATTCTCCAGCTGTGGGAAAATATTCCCATTTTAGATCTAAATTATAGTTTGTAGATGCTTCTAGGGCTGGGTTTCCCCTGGTAACCTGTCCTGTTTGCGAAACATATTCAAAGGGAGCGATCTCCTTAAATTCAGGAAGGGTGATGGTTTTACTCCCTGCCAATCTCAGGTTGGTTTGGTCACTTAATGCATAACGCAAACTCATACTGGGATAAAAATTATCGTAGGATATTTCAGATCTTCCAATCCTTCCCGGGATGTTCCCAACGTTATAAACTACATACAAGTCGTCTTGTTGATAACGCAATCCCAGGTTAAAATTCAGTTTCTTAATGCCATAGTTGGCAGTAAGAAATTCGGCAGCCGATTCTAAAGTGGCCAAATAACGATCTGGTTCTAACCTATTGACCACTAAAGAGCCATTATTGAAATTTTGAGGTGTAAAAATTTCCGACAAATTGTCTATTGAAGATGGATTGAGAAGATTTGTGCTTCTTTCTTCCACACCTAAAAATTGAGACACGAAATTTCTTTCTTTATTTCTATAATTTCCACCTATAGAAAAATTTAAGCTTTGATAGTCCTGATCAATCACAATTAACTTGTCAGATATTAATCCGTTAAACTCTTCGTCATTAATGGCCTGTCCCGATTTTCTTTGTTGAAATCCACCTGTTCTTCCAAGTTGAACCAGATCTTCATTAAAATTGACTTCATTTCTAATTCTGTTAGGCTCATCCGCATCAACACGGTTGTAACCTACCGCCCAATCCAACTCATTATTATCGGAAAGATTGTGATTCCCTGCAAGCTGATTGATCCAAAGTCGGGTTTGTTTGATATTTTGATCCCTGATGAACTGCGCAAGTCCTTCAGCAGGTTCAGTTTCCTCAAAAATACTGGCTTCTCCATTTCGACCACCTTCAAAAACCTCATCGGTGAGTTTATTGATGAAAAGACTGGTAACCTTAACTTCATTTTTACCGTTAAACTTATATCCAAGGGTGGCCAGACCCGTTGTATTGATAGTTTTTGAAAAAGTTTCGGCATCGGTAATAGAGTCATTTATGAAATTTGCCCTAAATTCTCTAAAAACTCCTTTTCTGTGTTCAAAATCGGCAGACTGTGATCCGGAAAGAAATATTTCCAGTTTCTCCCCAAATCTTTTACCTCCACTAATTGAATAGGTCGTGTTTACAGGAAAGTTTGCTTTTTTTGGATCCCATGTTTGATCTGTCAGGGTTTCTCTTGGACTAAGATCTTTGGAATAAAACCCTAAAGTGATATCGTTGGAATTAGGAGATACTTTAAAATTGTCACCAACTCCGTTACTTATAGCATTGGTGTTGACCCCTGCTTTTATTCCAATACTAAGTTCTTCAGACCCTGATAGTTCTCTTGAAGTCACATCAATATTTCCCGAAGCCTGATCTGCAGAGCTTTCTGCAGAGTAGGTTTTGCTGATGCTGACATTTTGAATTACCCGGGTAGGAAATAGTTCAAGATCAATATTTTTACGTTCTACATCATCTGATGGTATTGGAAGACCGTTCATGGTTGTGTATAAATAGCGGTCCCCCAAGCCGCGCACAAATATATCTCCGGAGGCTTCACTGCTGGAAACTCCGGAGATTTTTGTAGTTGCAGCGGCAACATCTGAAACACCTAATTTGGCTAATTCCTGTGCTCCAATGCTTTCTTTGATTTCAATAGCTCCTTTTTGTTCAAGTAATAGGGCAATTTCAGAATCTTTCCTGGAAATCGTTTTTATCAAAACTTCATTTAAGGATGCGGCACTGCTTCCCAAGCTGGTGTTTACCTCGGTAATTTTTCCTGCTGCCACAACAACATTGGGTACTTCCAGGGTTTCATATCCTATAAAACTGAAAACTATTGAATAATTACCCGGCTTTAAATCGGCTAAGGAATATAAACCATTAATATCTGAGGTGGTACCGCTAGAAGTTCCTTTAATAATGACATTTGCGAAAGGAAGAGATTCACCCTGCACTTCCTTATCCATAAGTTTACCGACTATTGATCCATTTGCTGGTTCCTGCCCTTGGACTATTCCTATATATAAAAGGGCCGTAACTAATAAAAATTTCTTCATTTAAATAAATCGCTTTGTTTCTATGGTGCAAATTAAAGGCAGCTATGTAAAGAGAGCGTTACCCCCAAATTATCTATCTGTAATTTTAAGGTTATTCAAAGGTTATCTGTGTAAAGGCAAATTAACTTTGTGATTTATACCATTAATTCCTGTAAATTTATTTGCAAAAAAAGACATGGTACTTATCTAAACCTTATCATTTCGTTAAGAAGCTATGATCCAATGTTATTAAATGGTTTATAAAACAAGTAGTTTCAACCATTAGGGTTTTTAGTTTAATCTCTAGTTATAAGCGATTTTGAAGATTATAAGTTTGTGAAATTTTATGAAGCCGCTTCTATGTTAACTAAGTGTTAACATATTAAATGCAGACTTAAATCTTAGAGATTAAATTAATCTTTACTTTTGTTTTGAAAGTATTACAATACAGTTCTATGAAGAAAAAAGACATTACAATTCTACTGGTTGATGATGAACCGGATATCCTGGAAATTGTGGGATACAACCTTTCTGCTGAGGGTTACAATGTTATCACTGCAGATAATGGTGAAAAAGCGGTTAAAATTGCCAAAAAGAAAAAACCACAACTCATTATATTGGATGTCATGATGCCGGAAATGGACGGGATCGAAGCCTGTGAACAAATCAGAAAGATCCCCGAATTAAGCGAAACTGTAATCACTTTTTTAACCGCCAGGGGCGAGGATTATTCGCAAATGGCCGGTTTTGATGCAGGAGCCGATGATTATATCACAAAGCCCATCAAACCAAAAGTACTGGTGAGCAAGGTAAAATCTTTACTGCGCAGGTTTAAGGAGCATGAAGAAACCTCTACTATTGTGACTATCGGGAATCTGATCATCAATAGAGAGGAATATAAGATCATTAAAAATGAAGAAGAGATAATTCTGCCCCGAAAGGAGTTTGAAT
This sequence comes from Flavobacteriaceae bacterium, assembly GCA_016649785.1. Lineage (GTDB taxonomy): Bacteria > Bacteroidota > Bacteroidia > Flavobacteriales > Flavobacteriaceae > Gillisia. The sequence continues at coordinate 1,095 of JAENXB010000183.1, read as the reverse complement.
TGCTTTCATTACTTACTTCAAAACCAGGAAAAGTTTTCACCAGGGAGGAAATCCTGGACAAGGTTTGGGGAAATGAGGTTGTTGTTGGTGGAAGAACCATCGATGTGCATATTAGGAAACTTCGCGAAAAAATTGGCGACGACAGTTTTACAACCGTAAAGGGGGTAGGATATAAGTTTGTAGTTTAATGGCAAATAAATTTAAACGTTCTTATAAATTCGCAATAAAAACATCATTTTTTATTACGGCTTTTTCAACGCTCCTGGTGAGCGGTTTTTTCTATTTTTCAGGAGAATTCCAGATAGTTCTTGTAATTGATTTCTTTCTTGCCGCCTATTTATTTTCTTTTATCATTATTCAATATAGGGTAGAGCATTTTATCTATAAGCGCGTCAAAAATATTTATGATAACGTGACCCTTCTGGATGCAACCACATTAAACCCAGGCCCAATTACTACCGATATGGCCACTTTGACCAAAGAAGTGGAAAAATTTGCCCGGGATAAGAAACTGGAAATAGAAACATTAAAGATCAGGGAAAACTACAGGAAGGAATTCATGGGAAATGTTTCCCACGAATTAAAAACCCCGCTTTTTACCGTTCAGGGATATATACTTACCCTTTTGGATGGCGCCATGAAGGACAAAACGGTGCGAAAAAAATACCTGCAGCGCGCCAGTAAAGGAGTGGAAAGGCTTATCTACATTGTGAAAGATCTGGATATGATAACCAAGTTGGAAACCGGCGATCTTCAGTTGCACCGTGAAAATTTCAATATTGTGGAACTGGTTCAAAATTCTTTCGATTTGCTTGAAATGAAAGCCGCCAAAAAAAATATTACCCTCACTTTTGATATTGAATATAAAGAACCTGTGTGGGTGTATGTCGATAAGGAAAGAATTCAACAGGTGATCACCAATTTGGTGGTAAATTCCATTAAATATGGCAAAAAAGGCGGAACAACTGAAATAAGCATTGAAAATCTCATTAAAAATAAGGTAATTGTAAGGGTTACAGATAATGGTGAAGGAATAGAAAAATCCAATATTCCAAGATTATTTGAACGATTTTACCGGGTAGATAAGAGCGGTTC
>JAENXB010000045.1 GCA_016649785.1 Flavobacteriaceae bacterium | reverse complement strand
TCTACTTGCTTATCTCCAAGTCCATAATAGCGCTGTAAAATCAAGATTTCGAACATTAAAACTACATCAAAGGGTTTTGCTCCAGCATTATTTTTCTTGGTAGCATTTAGAAGTTTGCCCTCTAATGAATCTCTAAACATTTCAAAATCAATAGCTTTACTAATTTTATCTAATGGATTACCAATTTCTGATAATTTTTCAGCAGAAAATTGATCGTCAAACAATGATTTCTTTCCTGTGGATTTGTATATCGGTTTATTCATATTTCTATTCGTGCTTTTGAAGCCATGAATATAGGGATAAATACTTGAAAATGATGTTTTTAATTTATAGAACTCCCCTTTAATGAAATAAACACTACATCTGCAGAGGCGCATCTCTTGTTTTTTTGGAAAAGATTTGATAAAAATATCATTGCCACTTTATCGTTCCTTGCAAAAATAGATTAAAAAATGGTATGAAATAATTCCTTGATCTACTTAATTATAGAATATCCAAATTCCAAACAAATGTTTAAAATTAGATATTTCAGTTTTTTCTTATTTTAATAAATTTATAAAATATTATTATATCTTTTTGTTTTTAAGCAAATATTTTATTTACTTGCCACATCTTTTAAGAATTTTTTTTGAACGGCTAATTTAAATTTAATTACTAACAAATTATTTAAGTATGAAAACGCATTTACTAGTATTATTTAGTTTTTTACTATTCCAAATAAATGTTTTTGCCCAGGAAGGGGACATTATTGTGAGAGGTAAAGTTATTGATGCAGATTCCGGAATGCCGGTTCCTTCTGCCAATGTGATCGAAAAAGGAACTTCTAATGGAGTTATGACTGATTTTGACGGTGAATTCACAATTGAAGTTCCCGCAAATGCTGTTCTGCAAATAAGCTATATTGGTTATTCCACAACTGATATACCGGTAAACGGACAGACAGAACTGACAATTTCTTTTAGTCCCGAAGCTTCATCCCTTGATGAAGTGATTGTAGTGGGATATGGGACTCAAAGAAAAATAGACTTAACAGGTGCCGTATCCGTGGTGGATATGGAAGCTATGGCCAGACAACCTTCCGCTCAGGTAGCAGAGCAGTTGCAGGGGCAAGCTTCCGGGGTTACCGTAGCAAGTTCAGGCCAACCGGGCGAAGCTCCACAAGTGCGCATCCGGGGTATAAATACTTTTGGAAGCAGCAATCCCTTGTATAGTTGACGGAGTTCCAACCCAGGACATTAATCATATAAATCCTAATGACATTGCGAACATGCAGGTACTGAAAGATGCAGGATCTGCTTCTATTTACGGAGCTCGTGCTGCAAATGGAGTAATCATTATTACTACTAAAAAAGGAAAAGGAGAACTTTCAGTTAATTATAATGGATATTATGGTACTCAACGCGTACCTCAGGGAAATGTTTATGACATCCTTTCTCCACAGGAACATGCCGATTTAAGATGGAAAGCGATGCAAAACTCAAATCCAGGAGAACCAATAACCGACAGACAATATGGAACCGGGGCACAACCTACCCTGCCTTATTACATATTACCCGGCGGTGCAAGCCAGGGAGAAGTAGATGAATCTTTATATAATGTTGATCCTTATTATACTGATTCCGGTGCTGTAGGTAGTTTCAATCAGATAATGAGAGCAAACCAGGAAGGAACCAATTGGTTTCAGGAAATTTTTAACTCTGCTCCTATTATGAATCATGATTTTTCAGTCAGCCAGGGAGGCGAAAAGGGAAATTTTCTTTTTTCCCTAAGTTATATTGATCAGGAGGGAACATTGAAGAATACTTTCCTGGAAAGATATACCGCCAGGGTGAACAGCCAGTTTAATATTAATGAAAATTTCAGAATAGGAGAGAATCTTGCTGTCGCCATTTCCGATGCTAACCGAATCGATGTAATTGGAGAAAATTCAATCAACATGGCTTACCGACAGCAACCAATAATACCGGTTTATGATATTATGGGCAATTTTGCAGGAACACAGGCACCATCCTTAGGTAATGCCCGAAATCCCGTAGCCGATTTGGAAAGGAACAAAAATAATATGTCCAGGACCAGTCGTATTTTTGGAAATGTTTTTGCAGAACTGGACTTCCTGAAGGTTTTTACAGCCCGCACAAGTTTTGGAGGAAATTTCTCTAATACAAATGGTCAGGGATTTTTATTTCCAACCTATGAAAATGCAGAAAATACTACCTACAACCAGTTAACCGAATATGCTAATACAGGCTATAACTGGACTTGGTCCAACACCCTACAATACCAGCAAACATTTAATGATTTGCACAATGTAAGCCTTTTGCTTGGTACTGAAGCGTATCATAATCAATATGAAGAAGTGGTGGGGGTTTCCCAGGGGTTTTATTCCTTTGATCCCAGCTATGTAAGCCTTAGCACTGGTTCAGGGACACAAACAAATTCAGGTTTTTATACTGAAGATGCTCTTTTCTCTGTATTTGGTCGTTTAGATTATATCTATAATGACAAATACATTTTGGGAGCAACCATCCGTCGAGATGCTACCTCAAGGTTCACTAATCCAAGGCATGGATGGTTCCCTGCTGTAAGTGCAGGATGGCGTATTTCTCAGGAAGATTTCATGGCTAATATGGATTGGATCACTGAACTTAAACTCCGTGGTGGATATGGTGTAATGGGGAATCAAAGCAATGTAGATCCTGCAAATGCCTTTACTACCTATGGGAGTAGCAGAACCTCATCTTATTACGACATTAATGGATCAAACAACTCACTTGTTGAAGGTTTTCAAAGATCACGTATCGGGAATCCGAATGCGAGTTGGGAGAAAAATATCAATTCAAACATTGGTATTGATGCAAACCTGTTTATGGGTAGATTGCAACTGACAGCAGATTACTACCGTAAAGATGTAGTAGATCTTTTATACAACCCAGAATTAACAGGAACAGCAGGAGTTTCAACAGTACCTTTTGTAAATATTGCCGAAATGACCAATACTGGACTTGATTTATCGGCTTCTACTTTTGCTAATATTACTCCAGATTTAAAGCTGAACTCAACGTTAACCTTTACAACTTATAACAATGAAATAGTCAATATAGCAGAAGGCGTTTCTTATTTCGACCAGGAAGCTCGTCGGTTTAACGGGAGTGCAATTGTTAGAAATGCAGTAGGCCACTCTGTAGGTCAATTCCATGGATATAAAATTGAAGGTTTTTGGAATAGCCAGGAAGAGGTGAATGCAGCCAATCAGACCGCTCAAACCGCTACGGGTAATCCAGATGCAGAATTTCAGTCAGGGATTGGTCTAGGTCGTTTTCGCTATGCTGATATTGATGGCGATGGTATTATAACAGGAGATGACAGGACTTTCCTTGGTGATCCAAATCCAGACTTTACTGCCGGACTTAATATAGAACTTACCTATAAAAATTTCGATTTTAGCATGTTCTTATATGGAGTGTATGGCAATGACATCTGGAACCAGGTAAAATGGTGGAATGATTTTTACAGCTCATTTAATGGAGCAAAAAGCTCTACAGCTCTTTACGATTCCTGGACCCCCACCAATCAAAATGCAACTGCTCCTATTCAGGAAACAGGAGGTTCATTTAGTACAGCAAACGTTCCTAATTCTTATTTTGTAGAAGACGGATCTTATATTCGCGCAAAGAACGTACAGTTAGGATATAGTATTCCTAATAATGTGCTTGATAGATTCGGTGTGAAACGGTTAAGGCTTTATGTACAGGCAGCCAACCTTTTTACAATAACCAATTATTCAGGGACAGATCCAGAGTTAACCGGAACATCCACGGCGTTTGGAATTGATGAAGGAGCTTATCCTTCTCCACGTCAATATTTAGTGGGAATAAACCTTACCTTATAATCGTAGAAGTAAACTTAAATAATTTATAAAATGAAAAACACAAGCTATTCAATAATGCTGCTGGCAATAAGCTGCAGTATGTTTTTAAGCTCCTGTTCAGAAGACTTTCTGGACAAACCAGCCTTTGGGTCTTTAAGTGACCAGGTTCTTGCCGATGAAAAAGGAGTAAATGCTCTTTTAATTGGAACATATGGTGCCCTTGGAGGAACTACAGATTATGATGCTCTTGGAGGAGGCGGTCCCTGGGAAGCAACACCCTCTAACTGGATTTATGGTGATATAACAGGTGGTGATGCCCATAAGGGAAGTGATGGTGGTGATCAGCCAGCTATCAATACCATAGCAACTTACAGTGTAGATGCCAGCAATGGTTTCTTTAACACAAAGTGGAAGGCTTTATATGAAGGTGTAACCCGGGCAAATAATGTGCTACGGGCATTAGCGCAGGTGGAAGAAATTGGAGAGGCAGATCGTGCAAATATTTCTGGCCAGGCCAGGTTTCTTAGAGGGCATTATTACTTTGAGTTAAAAAAAATGTACAACATGGTTCCCTGGGTTGATGAAACCACAGAAAACACTAATGTTCCCAACGATATAGATATCTGGCCAAACATTGAAGCTGATTTCCAGTTTGCTTATGATAATCTTCCGGCAACACAAAGTGGAGTTGGTCGTGCAAATAAATGGGCAGCAGGTGCTTATTTGGGAAAAACCTACCTGTATCAGAAGAAATACACGGAAGCCAAAAGTGTATTTACCGAAGTTATAAATTCCGGGGTTACTTCTAATGGTTTAGGATATGGGTTAGTAGAAGATTTTAACCATAATTTTAATGCTGAATTCGAAAATAATAAAGAATCTGTTTTTGCAATTCAAATGGTTGCAAATGATGGAACTAATTCTATTGGGAATTCCAATACTTCTTTAATGTTGAATTATCCCTATAATAGTCCCTTCAGGTGCTGCGGATTTTATCAGCCTACCCAAGATCTTGTAAATGCATTTCGAACCGATCAATCAGGTTTACCATTTTTAAATAATTATAACAGCAATCCTGTAAAAAGTGACCAGGGAATTCTTTCCAGTGATCCTTTTACTCCCGATACCCAATCCCTTGATCCTCGTTTAGACTGGACCGTAGGGCGACGTGATGTACCTTATCATGACTGGGGATATCATCCAGGATATAACTGGGTACGTGAACAATCCTCTGGTGGAGCTTATGCTCCTAAAAAACATATTTACTGGCAATATCATGCAGATGTTTATGCCGATCAAAGTTCCTGGGCACCAGGTAATGCGATTAACGTAAATGTTATTCGTTTTGCTGATGTGCTTTTATTGGCAGCTGAAGCGGAAGCACAATCAGGAAGCCTTCCCCAGGCACTGGAATATGTGAATCGGGTTCGTGCAAGAATGGTAGACAATCCGGAATTTTGGTTAAAAGATTATATAAATCCTGATGAACCAATGTCTGGATTTTCAGATGAATTCGCTGCAAATTACAATCTATCCAAATACCCTGAGGGATCTTTCAGCTCAAAGGAATTTGCTATGGATGCTATAATGTTTGAGCGAAGAATAGAATTGGCTATGGAAGGACACCGTTTCTTTGACCTTGTACGTTGGGGAGTAGCTGAAGAAGTTCTTAATAATTACGTTCAGTATGAAGGCCAAATCACCACCGATGTTAGAGGTGCAAGTTTTAGTCAAAATGACAGGTATTTCCCAATACCTCAACGTCAAATTGACCTTAGCACTACTTCTGAAGGGCCCGTACTAAAGCAAAATCCAGGATATTAGATATAAAATCCTGATTAGAAGTTAAAATCTAACTTCTAATTTATATATTAACTGTTCCTTTAATTTTTCAGGAACCAGAACAGCAAGAGGCTCTTTAGTAAATTGATTTTAAACAAATCAATTCCTGAAGAGCTTTCTTTTTTTTTTAAAACTAATAAAAGTTTATTGGTATGAAATTATTTTTCGCTTTTGTCCTATTTTGTATAGGGAATATTGGTTTTGGACAAACTGATACTTATGGAATTTTTGAATACAATAAGGATATAGGTAATCCTAAAAAGGCAGGTGGGGCTCAATATGACCCAAATTCTCAAACATTTACCTTAAATGGAGGAGGCTATAATATTTGGTTTGAAAGAGATGAATTTAATTATGTATTCAATCAAATAGAAGGTGACTTTATTATAACCGCCAATTTTCAATTCATTGGTGAAGGAAATGATCCTCATAGCAAAGTTGGGTTGATGATCAGGGAAGCCGAAGCGGAAAATGCTGCTCATGTAAGTGCTGTGTTACATAGGGATGGGTTAACGGTGATGCAGTCGCGTGAATTGAAGGGTGATTTTATGAGAGATCCACAGGATGAAATTTTTGCCCCTAAAACCAATTACGGTATCCTGCAGTTAGAGCGTTCCGGAGAAGAAATTATCATGCGCGCTGCCCATTTTGGAGAATCTCTTCAAACTATTGGTTCCCGTAAAGTTGACAACCTTCAAAATTCTGTTTTAGTGGGCTTGTTTATAACATCTCACGATGAAAATCACCTTGGGCAGGCAAAAGTTTGGAATGTTCGAATTGATAAACCAGTTTTGGAAGATTTTAACCCAAATGTTTCAGGATATATTGGATGCAGACTGGAAACAATGAATGTATTGAATGGAAAAAGAATTGTGATCTATGAAAAAAATGACAGGTTTGAGGCTCCAAATTGGATGCCAGATGAAAAGAACCTGCTTTTTAATATGGATGGACTATTATATACGATTCCAGTAGAAGGAGGACAAATATCCCAACTAAGTACAGGTTTCGCAAACAGAAACAATAATGATCATGGGATCTCATTCGATGGAAAATTATTAGCTATAAGTCATCATCGTGAAGGATTACCAGGTGGTGGGTCAACGGTGTATGTTCTTCCAATTGAAGGAGGAACTCCACAACTTATTACTGAGGAAACTCCTTCTTACTGGCATGGTTGGGCGCCAAACAATGAAGAAATTCTTTACGTGGCCACAAGAAAAGGGAAACCCACTTATGATATTTATAAAAAAAATATCAAGGGAGGTGAAGAAATCGCCCTCACAAATACAAAAGAAGGAGAACATGTTGATGGCAGTGAATATTCTCCGGATGGAAAATATATTTATTATAATGGAAGTGCCTCAGGAACCATGCAAATATGGCATATGAAACCTGATGGTTCCGGGAAAGAACAAGTTACATTTGATGCAAATAATGATTGGTTCCCTCACATCTCCCCAGATGGAAAATGGATCGCATATATTTCATTTCCTTCAGATATCCCGGTGAATTCACATCCTTCCTATAAAAGGGTTACCCTGAATTTAATTCCTGCCGAAGGTGGACCTCCACGAGTGATCGCATATTTATATGGAGGACAGGGAACAATAAATGTTCCCTCCTGGTCTCCTGATAGTAAACATATTTCATTTGTTAGTAATTCTGGAAAAAGAGATTAACTATCATTTTGAAGTAAAAATGCTTTAATAATTTAAAAAATCACGTGAAATGCTCAAAAAAATCGTGTTAAAACAATTTTTATCCTTTTATTCTTCGGCCTGTTTTCCAATAAAACCTTTGCTCAAAAGCAATTTAGAGTGTGGTTAATTACAGAGACTGCCGGCTGGCACTCTGAATCTATTAGTCAGGGAATCGAAGCTATAAATGAATTAGCTGCCGCCGCCCACAATTTTGAAGTTGACAGATAAAAATCAAGGAGGAAAATTTAAATAACTATGAAGCCTTGATTTTTTTAAATACTACAGAGGATATTTTTGATGATAAGGAACAGGAAGCTTTTGAAAATTCCATTAGAGCAAGAAATGGATATGTTGGAATTCATGCAGCATCAGATACTGAATATAATTGGGAATGGCATACTAGTCTTGTAGGCAGAATGTTTCATATTCATCCTGCTCAGCAAACTGCAAAACTTAGAATAATAGACCCTAATTTCCCCGGACCGGAACATTTCCCAACACGCTTTTGTGGACAGACAAGTGGTATGAGTTTGGGGAAGAAAAGTCGGATAATCTAAATTATATGATCACAGTTGATGAAAATTCCTATGATCCTGAGGTTATTTTGGAAAAACAGAGACATGGATAAAAATGGTAATTCATTGGATCGTGTGGAAGCAGGAATGGGAAAAATTCATCCTATCTCCTGGTTTTCTGAATTTGATGGTGGGCGTGCATCCTATACCGCTCTTCGTCATATCGCAAAGGTTTATAAAAACAAATGATTTTTTAGATTATTTATATGGGGGTATTTATTATGCTGCTACTGGAAAGGGGATTGAAAACAACAAAACCCGCAATCCTCTATAACATTTTTGGGAATTGTGGGTTTTCATTTTCTTAAAATATTTTTTTTTAGAAAAACCCTAAATTTTAATATTTGTATTTCCTGAACACTTCCCGGACACTTTTGTGTTCCTTAAGCAGATTTGACGCCAGGGTTTCATCTATCTTTAATTCCTCCATGATCATAAGCACTCCACGTTCTACAAGCTTTTTATTACTCAACTGCATATCCACCATTTTATTCCCTTTTACCCTGCCCAGTTTTATCATTACAGCAGTAGAGATCATATTAAGCACCAGTTTTTGAGCAGTTCCCGATTTCATTCGGGTACTACCGGTAACAAATTCCGGCCCTACCACCACTTCTATAGGATATTCCGAAGCTTTTGCCAGGATAGTATCATAATTATTTGTGATGCAGGCTGTGACCAACCCATTTTTTCGTGCTTCTTTTACTCCGCCAACAACGTAAGGAGTAGATCCGGAAGCGGCAATTCCTATAACCACATCATTCTCGTTAATGTCAAATTTCTTTAGATCTTCCCATGCCCGAAAAATATCATCTTCGGCATTTTCTACCGCTTTTCTCAAGGCAACATCACCTCCGGCAATGATTCCTATTATAACATCATCTGGCACTCCAAATGTAGGTGGACATTCCGAAGCATCTAAAACCCCTAGTCTGCCGCTGGTGCCGGCGCCTATGTAAAAAAGGCGGCCGTTATCATCTTTAATCTTTGAAACGACAAGATCTACAACTTTCTCAATTTCGGGAATTCTCTTTTCAATGGCACTGGCTACTTTTTTGTCTTCATTATTGATGTTTGTCAACAATTCTGAAGTGCGCATCTTTTCCAAGTGATCATACGTGGAACTTTGTTCTGTGGTTTTTTTAGACATTTATTATAAATTTCTTCTGAAGGTGTTTTGTTAAAAAATCAGGGCAATTTTCGATTAAATTTAGCTTTCTTTTAGTGAAATATCTAATCTATTTTGGATATCTAAAATCCTGCTGAAGTTTCAGCAGAACTATGAATTTTTCATTGACCCTGTTTCTATATGCTTCTTTTCTTCAGAATATATTTTTTATATTTTTCCGAAGAAAAAAGTAGGGAAGTTCTTCTCCCGGCAGAACAATAATAATTCTTTAAACCCTTATAAAAAAACTATATTTGTAGCTTTAATATTATGGCCCTGTTTAAGGGTTCATTACTTTGAAATTGACTCATGAAGAACATACGCAACTTTTGTATTATTGCTCATATTGACCACGGTAAAAGCACATTAGCCGACAGATTACTGGAATTTACAGGCTCTGTTACCGACAGGGAAAAACAGGAGCAGCTGCTGGATAGCATGGATTTGGAGCGGGAACGCGGAATTACCATAAAAAGTCACGCAATCCAAATGGAGTATGTTTACAAAGGCGAATTGTATACTTTAAATTTAATAGACACTCCAGGACACGTTGATTTCTCTTATGAAGTCTCCAGATCTATCGCGGCCTGTGAAGGTGCGTTGCTTGTAGTTGACGCCGCACAAAGCATTCAGGCCCAAACCATTTCCAACCTTTACCTGGCATTGGAAAACGATTTGGAAATAATCCCCGTTCTGAACAAAGTGGATTTGCCAAGTGCCAATCCCGAAGTTGTTACAGATGATATCATAGAATTGCTGGGCTGCGATTATGAAGACGTGATTCCTGCCAGCGCCAAAACCGGATTGGGAATAGAAGAAATTCTTTCAGCGGTAATTGAAAAGATCCCGCCACCCAGCGGAAAACCGGATGCTCCCTTACGCGCACTTATTTTTGACTCTGTTTACAACCCTTTCCGCGGCATTGAAACCTATTTTAAGGTGATCAACGGATCGATTAAAAAAGGACAGCACATTAAATTTGTAGCCACAGACAAGGATTATTTTGCAGATGAAGTAGGCAGCTTAAAATTGAAACAATTCCCCCGAAAGGAAGTAAAAACCGGCGATGTGGGTTATTTGATCACCGGAATTAAAGACGCAAAGGAAGTTAAGGTGGGAGATACCATCACCGATGCAAAAAACCCTACCACCGAAGCAGTAGCCGGGTTTGAAGATGTAAAACCGATGGTATTTGCCGGGATTTACCCCGTAGATACAGAAGAATATGAAGAACTTCGTTCTTCCATGGAAAAATTGCAGTTAAACGATGCTTCCCTGGTTTTTGTTCCCGAAAGTTCTGCCGCCCTTGGTTTTGGGTTTAGATGTGGCTTTTTGGGAATGCTCCACCTGGAGATCATACAGGAGCGTTTGGAACGCGAATTTGATATGACCGTGATCACTACGGTACCCAACGTTTCTTATCACGCTTTTACCCATAAACATCGGGACACGCCAATTTTGGTGAATAATCCAACAGATCTGCCGGACCCCTCCAGTTTGGATCGTGTGGAAGAACCTTTTATTAGAGCAAGTATTATCACAAAATCAGATTTTATTGGAGCGGTAATGTCGCTTTGTATCGAAAAACGAGGACAAATTACCAATCAAACCTATCTTACCCCTGAGAGGGTTGAGTTGAGCTTTGATATGCCGCTTGCCGAAATCGTTTTTGATTTTTACGACCGGTTAAAAACTGTTTCCAAAGGCTATGCTTCTTTTGATTATTCCCCTATCGGAATGCGGGCATCAAAACTGGTCAAGGTGGATGTTTTGCTAAACGGAAGCGTGGTAGATGCACTTTCATCATTGCTACACGTGGACAATGCCTATGATATCGGAAAAAAGATGTGTGAAAAACTGAAGGAATTAATCCCCAGACAACAATTTGATATTCCTATACAGGCTGCTATCGGTGCCAAGATCATTGCCCGCGAAACCGTAAAGGCTTTAAGAAAAGATGTTACCGCAAAATGTTATGGAGGTGATATTTCCCGTAAACGAAAACTGCTGGAAAAACAGAAAAAAGGTAAAAAACGTATGCGCCTGGTGGGGAATGTCGAGATTCCACAGGAAGCCTTTATGGCCGTGTTGAAATTGAACGATTAAGGTAGAATTGAGATATTAGATATGAGACTTGAGATATTAGAATAATGAAATAGCGGATAGGAGATTTGTTTGCGTTTTATACTTGGTTATTCGATAATCTTAAAAATCTTACAAAATCCAATTTAAAAGCACGACTGTCCCAAACCCGAAAATTCCCAGAATAGCAGTCATCACTGTCCAGGAGCGAAAAGTTTGTTTTTCCGACAACCCAAGATATTGACTTACCAGCCAGAATCCGCTGTCGTTCACGTGCGATAACATAGAAGCACCTGAAGCAATGGCAATGACCAAAGAGGCCAACCCAATGGCATCCAACTCAAAACCGGAGAGCAGCGGAGCGACCAATCCGGCTGCCGTGATCATGGCAACTGTAGAAGACCCCTGAATGATCCGCACCAAAGCAGCCGCCAAAAAGGCAAAGAGCAAAATCGGAAATCCCAAATCTGCCAATGAAGTTGCCAGGGCTGTACCTGCCCCGGTGTCTAACAACATTTGTTTAAAAACGCCCCCTGCTCCTGTCAACAGAATTATAGTTCCGGCGGGCATCATGGATTTGGTAGTAACCTGGTAAAGTTCCTTTTTACTGTATCCTTTTTTAATGCCTAAAAAATACCATGCAAGCAAATTGGCCAAAATCAGGGCGGCAAAAGGATGCCCAAAGAGTTCGGTCGCACTTAAAACAAAACCTTCCGGCTCACCAAAAAGATTGCTTTTAATTAATGTATTCATTAGTATTAAAACAATAGGCAAGGCAATAATGGCAAAAACACCCCCAACCTCAGGCAACTTTTTTTGTTCAGCTAAAGGATCGCCCATGGGTGCTTTTATAAAAATCTTCTTTGAAATATATTTTCCAAAAAACAAGCCACTGACTAAAGCCGTTGGTATCCCCGTAAGGATTCCCATGAGGATCACCCAACCCAGATCGGCTCCCAAAATTTCGGAAACGGCAACAGGTCCCGGGGTTGGTGGAATAAAAGCATGAGCAATTGCCAAACCCGACAGGAGCGGAATGGCATACAACAATAATGATTTTTTTGTTTTGCGTTGTAATGCGTAGATCACAGGAACAAGTATGATGAAAGCCACATCAAAAAAAACAGGTATGGCTATGACAAAACCCGATAGCAACAATGCCAGAGGAGCTTTCTTTTCCCCAAGTTTTTGTAACAGAAACCCCGAAATTGCCGATGTGCCTCCCGAATGTTCTAAAATAGCGCCAAACATGGCTCCCAATCCCACAACGGTCGCCACAAACCCAAGGGTGCTTCCCATACCGATTTGAATGGTCTTAATAATTTCTGCCCCGTCCAAACCGGCTAATAAACCCACCGCAATAGAAGAAATGAGAAGGGATATAAAGGCCTGTATGCGAAATTTGAGAATTAAGATAAGTAGAATACCAATTCCTGCCAATACGGCTAAAAGTAGTGCTGTGGTTGTCATAAATTGTTATTTGGATCCCAATCGGTATGATACCAATTGCCAAAAGGATCATTTTTTCGTTGATATAGATGCGCACCAAAATAATCGCGTTGGGCTTGAATCAAATTAGCTCCGGATTCTTTTTGAGAATAAGCGTTCAAATAATTGAGCGATTCTGAAAGACAAGAAACCGGCACGTCTTTTTGTATTGCTTTTTGAACCAATTCCTTAAGATTGTCTTTTGAGTTATTGGCTAATTTTATCACCTCATCTTGTAGTAGTAATTGATCGTTCCTTTTTAAGTAGGTTTTTAGTTTTTCCATTAGCTTCGACCGAATAATGCAACCATTTGTCCAGATACGGGCTATTTCGCTCAGGTTCAAATCCCAGTCATAAGCCTTTGAGGCTTCATTGAGCAAATGTATCCCTTGATGATGATTTACCAATCGGGCTAGTTGATAGCCCGCCCGAATGGTTTCCGGATCAATTTCAACTGGAGAATTATCTTTCGATATATATACTTTTGAAGCTTCCGCTCTCAATTCCCTGAAGGCAGAAATATATCTTGCATAAAGTGCAGAAGTGAGCACTGAAACAGGAACACCCAATTGACTTGCCGCAACGGTAGTCCAGTTACCTGTGCCTTTGTTGCCTGCCTTGTCCAAAACCTCATCTAAAAGGTATTTATTGTTTTCTTTTCGTTGTAAAATATCAATCGTGATCCCTAGTAAATAACTATCTGCCTCCGTTTTCTGCCATGATTTCAAAATATCTGTGATAACATCGTGTTGTAAATTCAATCCTTGCTTTAAAATTTGATATACTTCTGCGAGTAATTGCATTTCGGAATATTCAATCCCATTGTGGACCATTTTTACAAAATGACCACTCCCCCCTTTTCCTACATAAGCACAACAAGCCTTACCAGTTAAATCTTTTGCCGCGATGCTTTCCAGAATTTTTCCAACCACCGCATATCCTTCAACACTTCCGCCAGGCATAATAGCGGGCCCTTTTAAGGCTCCTTCTTCCCCACCGGACACACCAACACCCAAAAGATGAATACCTTGCTCGTTCAGGTTTTTAAATCTACGCTCAGTATCCAGGAAGTGAGAATTCCCGCCATCCATAATAACATCTCCAGGTTCTAAAAACGGTAAAAGTTGTTCAATAACCGCGTCAATGGCTTTTCCTGCATTGATCATCAAAAATATTTTTCGGGGCCGTTGAAGGGATTTTACAAAAGTCTCTAATTCGTCAAAGGCTTTGGCATTTGCGAGTTCCTGAAATTCCTTTTGAAAATTTACAGCGACGTTTTCTTCCTTTTCCGGAACATGACGATTAAAAAATGAAAGCTTAAATCCTTTTGAAGCGATGTTTCTTGAAAGGCTTTTGCCCATCACACCAAGTCCCACCAAACCAATATCCGATTTATGAAGTTCAGAAATAATGAGATCATGTATCTGTTGAGGAGACTGATCTACCGAAACACGAAAAGCATCCTCCGGCTTTTCAAGCGTTTCAAACTGCGAGTACAGAAGTGATATCGGCATAAAATGATCTTTTCGATCAGTCAATCGTTTTTTGAGCAATTTAAAATCACCTTCCATAAAAATCCATTTCACCTGAGATTCAACTCCCCTTTGAAGTATTTTTCTGTAGGATTTTTTTAATGCGGAACAGGCTATGATGCATGCATTTTTTTTGATTTCTTCTTCTGCATTAATTCTAAGTAGCCAGCCCTGACGATCGTCATCAGTGAGCGGTATGCCGGAAGCCATTTTTTGTTTGTTGCTTCGTGGATGATAATCATCTGCATCAAAAAAAGGAAGTTTCAAGGTTTCCGATAGTGATTCCCCAATGGTTGTTTTTCCAACGGCTGAGACTCCAATGAGAAAAATGATGAGATTTTGATCGTTCATAATGTGAAGTTAAGAAAATTTGGTAACCGGAAAAGAATGAGTAAATAAAACTGGCAATTAGGAAGGTAGGGTTATTGGAAAATAAGGCTGCATGATCTTAGAAATAAAAAAGCATCTCATTTGTAATTTTAAGATGCTTTAATTTTTAGTTTGAGATAGCAGAAAGAAGTAGTATTTGAGCAATAATTTAAAGCTTGTTCTCATTTATTTCAATCCAATATCCATCCGGATCCTGAAGGTAAATTTGTTTTATTTCATCAGGGTGGGTATTCGTTGTGCCTTCCTCACCGGGCCAGTTTTGGAAATTTACATTTTTAGATTTTAGAAACTCCATAAATCCTTCGAGGTTATCAGTATTTATAGCGAGATGAACCCCTTTATTTTTCTGTATTTCATTTCCGCTTTCAATTAAATGAACCTGGACTTTATCTCCAAACTCAAACCATCTTATGTAATCTGGCAGACCTTTAAACCCATTATTTCATTGTAGAACTCTGCAGAAGCATCTACATCCTTTACAAATAAAGCATCATGATCCTTTTTAAAGTTAAAAGGGTTTTGTGCATTTAATGTGTTAATGGACAAAACAATAATCAGGAATAAATAATAAATATCTTTCATGATTAAATCACATTTTTTTAAGTGTGGGAAAACCTTTAATCCTTGTCTAATCGTTTTTTAAGTTCTTCTATTGGCATACTGAGCATTCGTCCAACCGGTTCTTTTCCTTTGTACGTGATAACCCTCAATTTTGTAGCATCTACTGGCGGGGATAAGGGTTCGGTATATTTAGGATAAAACCTGTCGGGAAAAGAATTGTCAAAACTGTAATAAATATCCAGGCCTTTTACCTCGGTATCTAAAATTATTTTTAATTTATTGTTTTCATTTTTAGCGACATT
>JAENXB010000096.1 GCA_016649785.1 Flavobacteriaceae bacterium | reverse complement strand
CCAAAGGGCCCGCTCGCCAACCTGGGGTTCTTTTAAAAATTCTATAAAGAATCGAACAGTCCAAAGCAATACTAAAAACAGACCAAAAATATAACCGATTTTTTGCTTTTTGTCGGTTTTCCAATAAGTAAACCAAAGCAAGATAAAGATCAATAAATAACAAAATGACTCGTATAATTGTGCCGGGTGCCTCGCGAAATCTTCCCCCAAATTCTTGAATATCACTCCATAATCACTATTGGTGGGTTTCCCGATTATTTCGGAATTCATAAAATTCCCTATTCTTATAAATACCGCACCGCTGGCAACTGGGATCACGACTCTGTCCAAAATCCATAAAATGGGTTTGTCCAGAACATTCTTTCGGTATAAGTACATTGCAACAATGATCCCTATCGCAGCTCCGTGGCTTGCCAAGCCTCTAAAACCTGTGAATTCAAATTCAGGCTTAAACCGGACCGGTAAGAATATTTCGAGTAAGTTGTGTTGAAAATAGTCCCAATCATAAAATATTACGTGTCCCAATCTGGCGCCAATAAGGGTTGCAAGAACGGTGTAAATAAATAGAGAATCCAGCTTTTCTATGGAAACACCCTCTTTATTGTAAATGTTTTTCATAATATACCAACCCAGTCCAAATGCTATTAAAAACATTAAACTGTAATAATGTAGGGTAAAAAAACCTAAATCCAAGCCTTCAGAAGGGCTCCAGACAATTGCGTTAAAAAGCATATAGTAAATTTTAGATTATATTAATTTTTATGGGTAAAGATACATTTTTGGTTCGTTTTGCGATAAAAGGCAATCATTATTAAAAATGGAATTAAGGTACAGGATCATATCCGGAGCCTCCCCAAGGATTGCAACTAAAAATACGTTTTATGCTCATCCATCCTCCTTTAAATAGGCCGTATTTTTGAAGGGCTGTTAACGTATAATGAGAGCAAGTTGGAGTATATCTGCAGGTAGCAGGAGTTAGAGGCGAAATTATTTTTTGATAAAACTTCACCAGCAGTATAAAGGGAACCGCACCCCATTTTTTAGGCATAAGCTTGTTGTTTAAATATTTTTCTATTCAACTGAAAAAGTAGTCCCTTCTTTTCCGTCTTTAAGTTGAATACCCAAAGAGAGTAACTGGTCGCGAATTTGGTCACTTGTGGCAAAATCTTTATTGTTTCTGGCTTCAGCTCTTAATTTTATAAGTAGTTCGATTGTACCTGAAAGTTTTTGGGTGCGGTCTTCATTTACTATGGTTGAATCAACCAGGCCTAAAACTTCAAATATAAAATCGTGCATGGTATTCTTTAGCAATTCCAGGTCTTGTTGAGAAATTTTTTCATCTCCTTCTTTAATGGCATTTATATATTTAACGGCATCAAAAAGGGTTGCGATCAGGATCGGACTATTAAAATCGTCATTCATTGCGTTATAGCAGCGCTGTTGCCATTCATCAACTGAAAAGGACGAGGTGTTGGAAACCGGTAACTGGTCTATATTCCTTAAAGTATCCATCAGCCGGTTAAATCCTTTCTCACTTGCCATTAAAGCATCATTTGAAAAATCCAAAATACTGCGGTAATGGGCCTGTAACATAAAAAACCTTGCTACAGAAGGACTATAGGCCTTGCTAAGGTTTGGATTGTTCCCGGTAAAGATTTCATTGGGGAGTATGTTATTACCCGTACTTTTTGCCATTTTTTGGCCGTTAAGTGTGAGCATATTTGCGTGCATCCAGTAATTTACAGGTGTTTTGCCGGTTGCGGCTTCCCCCTGTGCAATTTCACATTCGTGATGCGGGAATTTAAGGTCCATTCCTCCTCCGTGAATATCAAATGATTCTCCCAGATATTTGGTGCTCATTACCGTACATTCCAGGTGCCAGCCCGGAAAACCATCGCTCCAGGGTGAAGGCCATCTCATAATATGTTGAGGTTCGGCTTTTTTCCAAAGCGCAAAATCCTGTGGATTTTTTTTATCGCTTTGCCCGGAGAGCTCACGTGTATTGGCGATCATATCTTCAATAGTCCGGCCGCTTAATTTTCCGTAGTTATGATCTTTGTCAAATTTTAAAACATCAAAATAAACCGATCCATTCACTTCGTAAGCAAAGCCTTTTTCAAGAATTTTCTTGATAGTTTCTATTTGCTCTACTATGTGTCCGGTCGCGGTGGGTTCTATACTTGGTGGTAAATTGTTGAATTTTTGAAGGGTATTATGGAAATCTACGGTATAACGCTGGACTACCTCCATAGGCTCAATTTGTTCCAGTCTCGCTTTTTTTGCAATGCGGTCCTCTCCGGAATCTGCATCATTTTCCAAATGACCCGCATCTGTTATGTTTCGAACATATCGAACCTTGAATCCTAAATGTTTTAGATATCTAAATACCAAATCGAAAGAAATAAAGGTCCTGCAGTTTCCCAGGTGAACGTTGCTGTAAACCGTGGGGCCACATACATACATTCCTATATTTCCTTCGTTAATGGGGGTGAAAATTTCCTTTTCGCCCGACATTGAATTATATATTTTTAAACTCTGTTCCTTATAAAGCGCCATAGAGTGATCCTTTCTTAAAGTTATAATTGTAAAATTAAATTAAAAAAGAAGTGTTCAATTTAATGTAGCCCATGAATTCATTTTTAACAGTAGGATCTTTAAAGGCTCCTCCAAATTCGCTTGTAACCGTACTGCTTTCAATGTCCTGAATACCACGACTATTTACACAAAGGTGTTTTGCGTCAATAATGCAAGCCACATCATCTGTACCAAGGGCTTTCTGTAATTCCTGAACAATTTGCATTGTAAGGCGCTCCTGGACCTGAGGTCGTCTTGCGAAATAATCTACAATTCGATTCATTTTTGATAAACCTATAACCGATCCTTTTGAAATATAAGCCACGTGTGCTCTCCCTACAATAGGCAGGAGGTGGTGCTCACAGGTTGAATAGATAACAATGTTCTTTTCAACCAGCATCTCGCCGTATTTATACTTATTTTCAAAAGTTGATGCTTTGGGTTTTTGCTTAGGATCCAGTCCCGAAAAGATTTCATTGACAAACATTTTTGCAACCCTTTGTGGAGTTCCTTTAAGACTATCGTCGTTAAGATCCATTCCCAGGGTTTCCAAAATATGCTTTACATCTTGATTTATTAAAGCAATTTTGTCATGATTGCTAAGATCAAAAGCGTCTTTTCTTACAGGATTTTCTGAATTGGCAAAAGCATGAGCATCACCAACTTCATCTATTTCATTTTCAATATTGTCTATCTTCATAGCACTTTTTTATAAGGTAGTCGTGTTCTGTTAATTTAGCTTGCAAAGATAGGAATTTTAAAGCTGTTTCCCGCAAATTTTGCGAAAACCCGAGGTGCTGCTTTACCTGAATTTTCTTAATTTGCATTTTCTTCGATCCAAAAATTATGAGATCTTTACAACTTTATTGTTTGACTGTAGT
The DNA here is from genome assembly GCA_016649785.1 of Flavobacteriaceae bacterium. Lineage (GTDB taxonomy): Bacteria > Bacteroidota > Bacteroidia > Flavobacteriales > Flavobacteriaceae > Gillisia. The sequence continues at coordinate 6,630 of JAENXB010000096.1, read as the reverse complement.
TTTTTATTTGACAGGTACCGGGATTTTATTTTCCCAGGGTGACAGATGTGCTTCCATTCAGCCATTTTGTTCAGGAACTACTGAATATATATTTCCTAATTCAAATCCTGGCAATAGCAGCGTTCCTTCCGCAGAGTCCGGCCCGGATTATAGTTGCCTGGAGACCCAATCATATCCAGCATGGTTCTATTTGCAAATTGGCGATTCCGGCACTCTCAATTTTGAAATAAGCCAAACTGTTAATCCTGATGGTTCCGGGGGCACTCTGGATGTAGATTTTATAGCCTGGGGACCTTTTTCTGCGGAGGATAATTTGTGTAGCAACTCTTCGCTTTCTTCCGGAAATATAGTGGGATGTAGTTATTCAATTGAAGCAACTGAAAATTTTAATATCAACAATGCCAGGGAAGGGGAGATCTATGTTGTAATGATCACGAATTTTTCATTGAAACCCGGGTTCATTGGCCTTCAGCAAACAAATATTTCCGATCCAAATGCAGGCACCACAGATTGTTCCATTGTAAGTATTTTAGGTGACGATAAAAAAATATGTGGAGAAAACTCTGTCGAATTGGTGGCTAAAAACGTAATCGCTAATAGCTTTGAATGGTATATTTTTGATGATGTGTTGAACGATTTTAAAATTATTCCAAATCAATCAAGTGCAAATCTAAATGTTTCAGAAGCGGGGCTTTATCAGATAATTGTTACCGGGACAGGAATAACAGATCAGGTATTGATAGAATTTTTTGATTTGCCGGAAGCCGTAAAACCTTTTGATCTTGCAGGGTGCAGCAATGAAACTTCCACCATCTTAGACTTGACAATTGTTGAAAATGAATTGACCCAAAATTATGTAGGCTCCTTAAACACCTTTAAAATTGATTATTATGAATCCCCGGTTAATTTTGAAAATGGGATATCTGTAGAAAATCCAATCGCTTTTGAAGGCAGGAGCCAACAGGAAATCCTTGCCACAATAACCGATCAAACTTCAGGCTGCACCTCTTTGCCGGTATCTTTTAAACTACTTATTCAACCGGTGCCGGTAATAATTTTAAATGAAACAACTATTTTATGCGTTGATTTTAATGGAAATATAGTGGCTCCTGTTTCTTTAGGTCAGGATTTAGGAGCGGGATATGCTTATAATTGGACTCCTGCAAATGATCCTGACGGGGATGGAGTGCAAAATCCGAACTTCAATATTAATGAAGTGCCAGAGGAATCAAATATTTCGGTTTTAATTACAGATAAAATATCCGGATGCTCAAGCACTTTTAGTACAGGGATAAAAGTCTATTCTGCTCCACAGGAAGTTTCTGTTCAAATTTCCGGAAACGATTTTGACGGTGGGTATGTGGTTAGGGGAACTGCACTTGGCAGAACAGGTGATGATGCAACATATGAATACAGGCTTGATAATGGTTCCTGGCAGTTACTAGCCTCTTTTGCTTCAGTGCCCGGAGGAAACCACACAATTTCTTCCAGGGAAATTAATGGATGTGGGAGCGCAATTTCTCAACCATTCAGGTTAATTGGATACCCGCGGTTTTTCACTCCAAATTCCGATGGTTATAACGATACCTGGAATGTGATAAACGATTCAGAAATATCTATTACAAAAGTGTTTATTTTTGACCGGTACGGGAAACTATTAAAACAATTGGATCCAACTGCCGGCGGATGGGACGGAACTTACAATTCACATGTTATGCCGGGAGACGATTACTGGTTTTTACTGGAATATAAGGACGCTGATTCGGGAATGCAAAACAAATTTGAAGGGCATTTTACATTGAAGAGATAAACCTGGACTTGTGAAATTTAACTTTATAAAAATTGACACTTTGGATTAAAAGGTTTCACGCAAAGAACGCAAAGAACGCAAAGAAAAAACCTATAAGAGTTCAAAGCGCAAAGAAAAAAATATTTTAAACCACAAACCACAAACTATTTTCCAACTCCAAATTTGGTTAATTTCAAAAGCTACAGTCCAAAACTTAAGGAGAGGATTACGCTCGAGAAATCCCTGTCGATATTTGCTGTATTGGTCAATCCTACCTGGTACAATTGGGGGTTATCAGTTCTGGAAGAATTATCGTAGGCTAAATCAACTTTTATATTGCCAAAATTATAACCCAATCCCAGGGAATATCCATTCAGGTCGCCAACGCTGGTTTCATTTTCATAAGGACTTTCTTCAAATCTATATCCGCCGCGAAGGCTCCAGTCCTGGATCCGGTATTCTCCACCAAGCCTATAGGTAGAAGCCGCTTTTAAATTATCGGCAATTTGGGTATTTTGAAACATAAATTCCGGGTCTTCTAGAGGTCTTAGTTCGGTATTTGAAAAGTCCTTATAAGAATAATCAAAACTTATCAAACCCGTTGTTCCAAATAATACGGCTAAACTTCCGGTGATTTTTCCCGGAGTTTTAAGTCTGTAGTCCGGGTAAACGTTTACCACATTTGGGTTTACAATTACCTGTTCGTTAAATTCATCACTAAAGGTTTCCAAACGTTGGGTCGCCTGCTCTGCAATTGTGAGCCAGGTTGGAGATTCGTAAGAAACCCCCATTCTTATATTATCGCTAAGCTTTGCGATGGCACCCAGTTGGAAGGAAAACCCATCCCCGGTTGTGCTCAAATTATTGGAAAACAGCACTTCATTGGTCTCGCTTCCGGAATTGCTGTTAGTTTCCAATAATTGGGTGACCCTATCGTAATTTAAAAAGTGAGTGTTTAAATTGATCCCCAAATAAAGGAAATCCTTAAACGCGGAGGCAAAATTGAATGAAAATTTACCGTTTAATCCTGTAGAAGCAAGAGTATATTTTTGACTGAAAGTCCCCGGAGCTATCGCTGAATTATATGAAGTGTTATCAGGGGTGTTGGAATTTGGATTTATCACAAAACCCTGAAAACCCAAAAATGCTTGTTGCGTTCCAAAACCTTCGTTTTCACCTAAAAATAGATAGAGGTCAGTTATACTTTCGTTGTCTATTGTTTCAAGCAATTCTAGGGGTATCCCGTCCGAATATCCTAAAAAGTATTGATCTATGGAATTTGGGCTTATACCCTGGGCTACAAAACGATCATCAAAATTATTTGTTTGTATATAGTTAACTCCCAAAGTAAATTTCCCCCAGTTATTCTCTGAATTGGTGCTATTAAATACCAAAACTGCTCCCGCTTGGTCAAAATTAACTTCAGAATTTTTGTTGGAGGTAATTCCGTTAAAATAATTAGTGTTGTTTTTTCGTTGGTTATAATCTAAGGTTACAGTAGCAAAGCTGTTTAAAAATACTGCGGATCCTGCAGGATTTATCCCCAAAGCAGATAAATCGCCTCCCAAAGCACCAAATGCCCCGCTCATCGCTCTGAATCGGGCAGTTCCGGTTAACTCTTCAGAGGAATATCTTAATGCGTCTGTAATATCCTGTGCATGGGAAAAAGTTATCACAAAACAGGCGGCAACCACAATATATAGCTTCTTCATAAAATTCTTATTTTTCACAAATTTTAATTTCCTCTACCCCGGCTTCTGGAAGTAGAACCTCCTGAGGAGGACCTTCCGTCTCCTGAACTTCGGGTTGTTCCCGAACTTCTAACTGTTCCGGTGTTGCTTCTATTCGTGGTAGTTGGTCTGGAATTGGTGTCGTTCCTGCGGGAAGTCCTGTTTGTGGACTGCTGAGTGCTCCTTTGGTAACGGTTATCCGAATTTCTCCGGGTAGTGTTATAATCTCCTGTAGATCTTCTGGTCAAACCGTATTGATCATTGGAACTTCTTAAATTTCTTATACTTCTGGAATAACTGGAGCTTTGCCTTCTGGAATCAAGATTTACCGCATTTCTAAGGTTGGATCTGCTTCCATCCCTAAAGGAAGATACTGCATTTCTTCTTCCGGAATTATAAGCGACGTTTTGTCGGAAATAATTATTTCTGTAATAATTATGATGGTAAGGATTATACCATCTACCTGCCCCATAATAATATGGGTAAGATGCAAATCCAAATCCAATTCCAAAACCGGAATACGGATAATAGCCTCCAAATCCTATGCTCCAGGAACTACCCCAATATCCCGGACCGTAATAACCCGGGCCCCAATATGGATTGTAACCATAATATCCTCCGCCCCAATACGGATTGTAAAAACCGCCATAAAAACCATTGTTATAGATATTTATGGAATAAGAATCTGGATCTTGTCCCCACGGAGCATTTCCGCCCTGGTAATTGGGTTGCTGTTCTGTATAATCCCCACCGGTAGAGGTATAGCCTTCCACATCAGTGAAAATTGCATCTTCTGCCAAAAGCTCATTATATAAATCAGCTTCTTCTGAAAACAAATTTTTATAATAATGACTCTTGTTGTCTTGGCTTGCATACTGTTCTTGCTCACTATAAACCCTTCTGGTGTCCCCGTAAACTCCATCCCTGTCTGAACCGGAATACTGATATGAGCTACAAGATGCCAACAAAAGTAAAGACACAGGAGCTATGAAAAAAAGTTTGTTCCCTGGTATTGAAATTTTAAGTTTCATTAGCTGTGTATTTTATTGTTGAACATTACAAATTTAGTTAGTTTTGCGCTAACTATATGAACCTTTAACAAAGGCTCAACATTTGTTTAAGATACGATTTAATTCACAATATTTATACCAAATAATAAGAATGAGCAAGAAATTAACTACACGCGGGGAAGACTATTCAAAATGGTATAACGATCTTGTGGTAAATGCCGATTTAGCAGAAAATTCAGCCGTTCGCGGCTGTATGGTTATCAAGCCCTACGGATATGCAATTTGGGAAAAAATGCAGGCCGAACTGGACAGGATGTTTAAGGAAACCGGACATCAAAATGCCTATTTTCCGCTTTTTGTGCCTAAAAGCCTTTTTGAGGCTGAAGAAAAAAATGCGGAAGGCTTTGCCAAAGAATGTGCAATAGTAACCCATTACAGGCTAAAAACCGATCCAAACAACCCTGCGAAATTAATTGTGGATCCGGAAGCAAAACTGGAAGAAGAACTCATTGTTAGGCCTACTTCCGAAGCAATTATCTGGAATACATTTAAAGGTTGGGTTCAATCTTACAGGGATTTGCCCCTTCTTATCAACCAGTGGGCAAATGTGGTTCGCTGGGAAATGCGCACAAGGCTCTTTTTAAGAACTTCCGAATTTTTATGGCAGGAAGGACATACCGCTCATGAAACCAGAGCCGAAGCGGTTGCTGAAGCCGAGAAAATGAATAAGGTATATGCCGAATTTGTCGAAAATTTTATGGCTATTCCGGTAATTCAAGGAACTAAATCTGAAAACGAGCGTTTTGCCGGTGCCGAAGAAACCTACTGTATAGAAGCTCTTATGCAAGATGGAAAGGCTTTGCAGGCGGGAACTTCGCATTTTTTAGGACAAAATTTCGCAAAGGCTTTCGATGTTAAATTTGCTTCCAAAGAAGGTGGTCTGGAATATGTCTGGGCAACTTCCTGGGGAGTATCCACAAGGTTGATTGGAGCCCTGATCATGACTCATAGCGATGACCAGGGATTGGTATTGCCGCCTAGCCTAGCCCCAATACAAGTGGTGATCGTTCCCATTTACAGGGGGGAAGAGCAATTGGCGCAAATCTCTGAAGTTGCAAATGATTTGGCTGCAAAACTAAAAGCAAGTGGGGTGTCGGTAAAATATGATGACAGGGATACCTATAAACCCGGCTGGAAGTTTGCTCAATACGAATTACAAGGTGTTCCTGTGCGAATTGCCATTGGACCTAAGGATTTGGAAAAGGGAAGCGTAGAGCTCGCAAGAAGGGATACCCTGAGCAAGGAAATTGTAATGTACGCGGAAGTAGTTGACAGGGTAAAAGATCTAATGATCGAAATACAAGAAAACCTATTCGAAAAAGCCAGAAATTTCAGGGACGAAAATATTACCGAGGTAAATACTATTGAAGAATTCAAGGAAGTGCTAAAATCAAAAGGAGGATTTATATCAGCACATTGGGATGGAACTTCTGAAACTGAGTTAAAGATCAAAGATAAAACAAAAGCGACTATTAGATGTATTCCAATGGGAGGGAAGAAAGAAGAAGGGAAATGCGTTTTAACCGGAAATCCTTCTGCTCAAAGAGTGCTTTTTGCTAAGGCATATTAGAGGATTTAGGAAAATTATGTATTAAAAAAAATGAATTTCCCTGTTTTAAACCTATTTCACTGGTAAAAACAGGGAAATTATTACCGCTTTTTTCTTTTATAAAGGGCGCATTTTCAGCACAAAGGGGTTCTGTAAAAGGTTACAGGAGGCGGTATAATTGAAGCGTTATTTGTTTTTTTAAATATTTCAGAAAAAAATAGTTCAACATTTGCGACATAAGAAAATAGTTGTATTTTTGCATCCGCGTTAAAAGAAAGATTGGTCCGTTCGTCTAGGGGTTAGGACGCATGGTTTTCATCCATGTAACAGGGGTTCGATTCCCCTACGGACTACAAAAGTTGTTGTAACTTGAAACAACTTTTAAAATGTTAAGCATGTCTGCTGAAGAGCAGATTCCTTTTTGAAATAATAACGGTCCGTTCGTCTAGGGGTTAGGACGCATGGTTTTCATCCATGTAACAGGGGTTCGAT
>JAENXB010000036.1 GCA_016649785.1 Flavobacteriaceae bacterium | reverse complement strand
TCATTGGCTCCATGCAATTGTGTGCAAGAAACGGGCAGCTGTAGGAACGTTCAATAACACGTGCTGCATTTTTGAAAGCAGTCTCGGGATCCCCATCCCTTCTTATCATTTCAGATTTATCGGGACCAACTTCGGCCATTAAGGAATAATGGATATTCGAGTTTTCAAGTCCTCCTGCCTGCGCGAGACCAGGCGATTTTTCAATAATTTCAATTTGTTTTGTCAATTCGGGATTTAGACCCCATTTTATCTTTAAAGCTTTTTTAGCCTGCATCACCTGCCAGGTAGAATCACCCACCAATACTACCAAATTGGGGAAGGACGTTGTATCACTCCATTCTTTTTCCATGTCATCCGGATACGTATCTATTGTGAAAACATCTTTTATACCGGGCATTGCCTTTACCTTATCTGCTTCCATGGACTTAAATTCCATTCCAAAAGCAGGCGGTTGAACAATCATGGCGATAAGCATACCATCACGATGAACATCAAGCCCATATAAAGGCTGGCCTGTAACTATTTCTTTTGCATCTACATTTTTTCGCGAGGTGCCTATTATTTTAAAATCGATATTTTCCTTAAGTACGACCTCTTCGGGAACTTCAACATGTGCGGCAGCCTTGGCAATTTCACCGTAACCTATAGACCTGTCGCTACCTGTATGTTTAATAATTCCGTTTTCCACAGAAAGTTCGGAAACCGGAACTTCCCATTGACTTGCAGCAGCCGTAAGTAACATTTGTCTCGCTGTGGCTCCTGCCATTCTTAACGGCTCCCAACCCTGACGGATAGACTGACTGCCTCCTGCCAATTGCCTTGTAAAAACATCCGTATTTAAAGGTGCCTGTTCTACGATCACATTGTTCCAATCCACATCCAGTTCTTCGGCAACGATCATGGGCATGGAAGTTTTTACATTTTGACCAGTTTCCGGGTTTGGAGAATAAATTGTTACAATTCCGTTATCACCTATCTTAAGGTAACCATTCATTTCGAACCACTCATCTGGCATTTGCAGGGCCATTTCTTTTCCGCCTTCCTGTGCCGCACGTTTACAAGCCAGCCAATTGAACCCAATTAATAATCCACCTCCGGCAAGCGAAATGTTCTTAATGAAAGATCTTCTGCCCATTCCTGTTTTTACTGTACTCATTTTTTCCGGATTTAATTAAACTGACAATTAAACTATCTGAGAATCTGAAGCCGATTTAATAGCAGCTTTTATTCTGGTATATGTTCCGCAGCGGCAAATATTGCCGTTCATTCCATTTTCGATCTCTTCATCGCTTGGGCTGGGATTATTTTTCAGCAACGCAGCGGCCGACATAATCTGGCCAGCCTGGCAATAACCGCACTGAGGCACATCGTGCTCAAGCCAGGCTTTCTGAACAGGATGATCTCCGTCTTTGGAAAGACCTTCAATGGTTGTTATTTCATTATCTGCCACCGATGAAATCGGAAGCTGGCAGGATCTAATAGCATCACCATTTAAATGAACCGTGCATGCTCCGCATTGTGCCACTCCACACCCATATTTTGTTCCTGGTAAATTTAGATGGTCTCTTAAAACCCAGAGTAATGGAGTATTAGGATCTAACTCCAGCCTGTGTTTCTCCCCATTGATGGTTACATTGAATTCTGCCATAATAAAAGATTTTGCTAAAAATAAGGAAATATTTAAATTAAACCAAAAAAATAAAAAATAAAGATCAAGTTCATCTTTCAACTTTGAAGTTCTTCAATATTTTTGAAGCTATAAATCGGATTAAATTTACAAACCATTAGTCCTGTCTAACCTATAACTACTGCTGGTTTAATATCCTTGGAAAATGGCTGCTCATAAAACCGCTCTCCGGTTGCTTTGTACTGCGCATTGGCGACTGCAGCAAAGACAGGAGGGAAAGAGTGGTTCTCCCAAACCTGTTGGATCCTCGTCATTTTCTACAAAATGAATGTCAATGTTCTTTGGGGCTTCCTGTTGGCGTATCATCCTGTAGGTATCAAAATTGTTCTTTTGAGGTACACCAGCTATAAAAGTTAATTCTCCAAATAAAGCATTTCCTATTCCGTCCACAATCCCGCCTTCTCCCATGTTCCTGGCAGCATCGGGATTTACCACGATCCCACAATCTACCGCCGCGTATACTTTATGAATAACAGGTGTGTTCTCTTTCAATTCCAGGCCCACTACTTCGGCTACATAAGTATTGTGACAGAAGTAGGCTGCAACCCCACGGTTTTTCCCGGCTCCTGTGGCGTTCCAGTTTGATTTATCCCTTACCAGTTCCAGTACACCGGCATAAGGTTTTGGGTCGTAATCATTGTCTTCCCCTACCGGATTCGTCCTTGCTCTTTCCAACAGTTCAAGGCGGAAGGCTATAGGATCCTCACCTACTTCTTCAGCCAGTTCATCAAGGAAAGACTGTTCAGCACTGGCCATAAAGTTAGATCGCGGCGCCCTAAAAGCACCAATAGTTATATTCGATTCTATTTGCCAGCCTTCGGCCAGGTAATTGTCTATTGCACCTGCCGGAAAACGATTTGGCGAAATTGGAGTTTCAGGTATACCCCCTGCTTTTACGTGAAAAGCGGTAATGTTGTTGTTTTCATCTATCGCGGCCCTGTAGATAGCACTATAGATAGGACGATATATGCCGTATGTCATATCATCTTCCCTGGTATAGATCATCTTCACTGGAGCCTTGACTTGCTGCGAAATAGCGGCTGCTTCTACCATGTGATGTCCATAGGCTCTCTGGCCAAAACCTCCTCCCATTCTTGCCAGTTTGATATGAATCTTCTCCCTCGGCATCCCAAGGCAGGCCGAGAGAGCCTGCATAATAAATTCCGGTGCCTGGATGGGACCGTAAATTTCAGCACTATCTTCAGTAACATTGGCAAAGCAATTCACGGGCTCCATACAATTATGTGCCAGCTAAGGTGCCGTATAAGTTCGCTCAAGGATCCTGGCGGCATGTTTAAAAGTCGCCTCAGGATCACCATCCCTCCTTAAAAGATTTCCTGGCTTTCTGGAGGCCTCTGCCATTTTAGCCCTATGTTGGTGTGTGCTTTCAAGCCTGGCAGGGATCTTTACAGTCTCCTTTCCAGCCCAACCCTGTACCACAACGTTTTTATTACTGATCTCTTCCCATTCAATCTCCAGAGCCTTTTTTGCATTCATCACCTCCCAGGTGGACTTTCCAACCACGGCTACCATCTCGGTAAAAGTTGTAGTATCAAAAGCATTTCTCTCGTAATCGTCTGCAAGGGTTTTCAAGGTAAATATATCGTGTATACCCGGCATCTTCCTGGCCGTACTGTCATTTACAGATTTTACTTTTAACCCGCTGGAAGATGGATGTGCAATCATGGCGATTAACATCCCCTCTTGTGTATAATCCATCGCGAACATAGGTTTGCCGGTCACAATATTTTTTCATTCCACATTTTTCTTCGAAGATTCAATCAAAAGTGATCGACCTGGCCAAAGAGAGAATATTTGACCAAAGTAAAACGGTGAGCCAGATAGCTTACTAGCTAGGATTTAAATATCCACAGCATTTTACCATGTTGTTTAAACAGCGGGTAGGGCAGCCGCCAAATGAATATAGACTTAATTAGTCACCTAACTTTTAAAATTTTTGATTTTTCTGCTTAATATTTAGCAGGAAACTGGAAACAGCTCTTCCTAAACGTGGCGGGTTTGATCTAAAGCAAAGTTCCGGAATTTAGAAATTAGCCGGCCTTATAGCTGACTCATCCCAAAATTCAGGATTCTCGGGCGGCCTATCCTAATTATAAATTCCGGGTTAAAGGCATATCAAAAAATGGTAACAGCGATGGCTCTATGGGAAGTAAATCATTTAAAAAATATTTCAATGAATGATCCGGCAATCAATAATGACTTTTTTTTAAATCACGTTTTTAATTATTCATATCGTTTTTCGATTTTTGATGATAATTCAATAAAAATGAATCTTTATTTAAGTTAAAACCAACCCGATAGTATCAGCATAAGAAAATTGAAATTAAATTTAAATAGCTGACCAATTTTGTTCGCTTGGGTGGATAAAAAAAAAGAAAAAGGGGAAGCAAGAGGATAACACGCTGCGCGATGTTAAGGTTTTTCCCCTTTCTCTAACATACTGTAAGTCAATCAATTAAAATAAAAGTTTGTTGCCCGGGAGCTAAGTTTCTTTAAAAGAGTGGCTCCTCCCCCTCCTGAAAGCCAATAAACACGGGGTTTAAGGGGACCACTAGATAAAAAAAATGCTATGGATTCATATTCACGCATAAAATTCAACGTCAAAACAGCCAATAGGCTCCGGAAGTTTTCCGGGCAAATTGCCAAATCTCATTCCGAGTCTCTGACTATTATGATGGACTTTTTTGATCAAAACAAAATATCACCAACCGAATCATTGGGACCTAATATGAAATCCCTGGAAAACAATCTAAAGAGCAGGATCAATGCGCTGATAGCGATCATAAGGGATATAGAAAAGAACCAGACTAAACCAACCGTGGCGATGCTGCAAACGCTCTTTGAGGAAGCCGTACCAAAAAGGAAACCGCTGATCCTGGAGAATAATAATTTCCGGGCAGATGAAGAAACCCGGGTTCCTGAATCTTAAAACAAAGATCGGCCTTAAATTATATAGAATGTATATCAGCACAACCCTCATAAATAGGCGTGAATTATTCCGAAAGTGCAGCCGACTTTGTAGAATTTCAGTGGTTAACAATGAAACCGCCTACTCCCCTAACTTAATCGATCATAAATAAATCTCTTTAGAGCATGATTAAAACTGGATTGGAATTTATTTGTTGAATTTAAGGCGTTTCAAATCTGTTAAAATGCGTTTAAACCGAATTTAAGTGCATCCTAACGATTATGTTTACATTTATCTTGTTTAATTAAAAAATAAAAATATATATTTACATCATATAAATTATGCAATAAATAGTATGCGAAGCGAAAAGGTAACTTTGAAGTCAATAATAGAAAGAGGCGGTATTGCATCCGGCTACTCTTTCAGGGGAAAAATAAAAGGTTCTCTTAATGGCAATTTACGGGTTATTCAGCTAAAAGATATGGAAAATGAGTACACCTCTATAGGGGATACTTGTATTTTTATAGATGAACATAGCGTGAAAGACAAGTATTTTCTAAAAAGTGGGGACATTCTGTTTATTTCAAAAGGAGCGAACAACTTTGCTTCCGTATTTCAACCCAAAGATAAAATTCCTTCAGTGGCCAGTTCGGTATTTTATGTGATTGAAGTAGATCCTTCAAAAGCCAACCCTAATTATGTGGCCTGGTATATCAATCAAAACCTGGTGCAACAATATTTTCAAACAAATGCCCTGGGAACATACTCCCTAAATATTAATAGGGAAACCGTCGAAAATATTCCTATTCAATTGCCTTCATTGCAAATGCAAGAAAAAATAGCAAAATTGGCGCAATTGGCACAACAGGAGCAATATATTTACACGCAACTTAAAGAAAAAAGAAATCAATTAATTGAAGCCCAACTTTTATCATCCATTAATTAAAAAACCATGAGTTTAAAAGAAAAACCAAGCCAGGAACAAATCAATAAAATGTTGTGGAATGCCTGTGATACTTTCAGGGGCGCATTCGATTCGTCGGAATACAAAAACTACATCCTTGTGTTTATGTTTGTTAAATACCTAAGCGATGTTTGGAAAGACCATTACGCCGAATACAAAAATCAATATGGCGATGATAAAGAACTCATCAACCGAAAACTGAACCGGGAGCGTTTTGTGTTACCTGAAAATTGCACCTACGGTTATATTTATGACCACAGAAACGACTCCGATATTGGGGAACAAATTGATAAAATCCTTTCCAAAATTGAAGAGAAGAACATCGAAAAACTGGACGGGGTATTTAGGAACATCAGTTTCAATTCTGAAAAATTGGGACAAACCAAAGACCGTAACCGCAGACTGTTAAACCTTATCAACGACTTTTCTAAACCGGAACTGGATTTCAGACCTTCCCTGTGGGATGGACAACAAGATGTTTTAGGCGAAGCCTATATGTTCTTACTGGAAAAGTTTGCTTCCGGTGCCGGGAAAAAAGGAGGCGAGTTTTTCACCCCAAAAGAAGTATCCCAACTCCTGGCTAAACTGGTAGCCCCAAAAGAAGGAGCGCGTATTTTTGACCCTACCTGTGGTTCCGCTTCGTTGTTGATTCAGGTAGCTGAGGAAGTTACCGACAAAAAAGGCAATCCTTCCAAAGATTTTGCTATTTACGGTCAGGAAAGCAATGGCGATACCTGGGCATTAAGCAAAATGAACTGCTTTATCCACGGAATGGACGCCGCCCGAATTGAATGGTGTGACACCCTTAACAATCCGCAACTATTGGAAGGCAGCGGATTGATGAAATTTGACGTGGTAGTGGCAAATCCGCCATTTTCGCTCGATAAATGGGGCCACGAAAATGCGGAAGCAGACAGGCACAGAAGGTATTTGAGAGGAATTCCCCCCAAAACCAAAGGAGATTATGCTTTTATCCTGCACATGATAGAAACCGCTCTTCCCAATGGCCGGGTTGGAGTAATTGTTCCTCACGGCGTATTGTTTAGAGGAGGTACCGAAGGAAAAATAAGGCAGGCATTAATAGAAGAGAATTTACTGGAAACAGTCGTTGGATTGCCCTCCAACTTATTTTTTGGCACCGGAATCCCGGCGGCGATCCTAATTTTCAACAAAGCAAAAACAACTACCAAAACCCTGTTTATTGATGCCAGCAAAGAATATGATGGCGGTAAAAAACAAAACAGGCTCCGTAACCAGGACATCGAGAAAATAGTTGCTACCTACCAAAGTTTTAGCGAGGTTGAAAAATACAGCCATGTGGCGACCCCGGAAGAAATAAAGGAAAACGACTTCAACCTCAACATTCCACGGTACGTGGATACTTTTGAGGAAGAAGAACCGGTAGATATGAAGGCAACCCAGAAGGAAATTGACCAACTGGAAACAGAATTGCTCGAGGTGCGAAAGGAAATGTCCGGATATTTAAAAGAATTAAACCTGGAATAATGGAGCAAGAAAATAATATCATTATTTACACCACCCGGGACGGCAAAGCATCTGTGGCACTTTTTGCCAGGGACGGAAAAGTTTGGATGAACCAAAGTCAAATGGCAGAACTTTTTGACACCTCAAAGCAAAACATAGGCCAACATATCAAAAACATACTGATAGACAAGGAGTTAGTTAGCAATTCAGTTGTAAAGAATTACTTTACAACTGCCCTGGACGGCAAAGAATACGAGGTTACTTTTTATGCCCTGGATATGATCCTCGCTGTGGGTTACAGGGTGCGAAGTTTGCGCGGAGTACAATTCAGGCAATGGGCAACCCGCCATCTCAAGGAATTTATTGTAAAAGGATTTGTGATGGATTATGAACGCCTGAAAAACCCTGACGGCCGTCCCGATTATTTTGACGAACTCCTGGCCCGAATTCGCGACATACGCGCTTCCGAAAAAAGGTTTTACCAAAAAGTGCGGGATCTTTTTAGCCTGAGCAGCGACTATGACCCTACCGACAAAGCCACGCAAATGTTCTTTGCCGAAGCCCAAAACAAATTGCTATATGCCAGCACCAACAAAACAGCGGCCGAACTTATTGTGAGCCGCGCCGATGCCAAAAAACCCGATATGGGATTAACCAACTGGCAAGGCAGCGTGGTACGTAAACAGGACATTACCATTGCTAAAAATTACCTAGTCGAAGACGAACTCGACAGCTTAAACCGCCTGGTGATCATCTTTTTGGAAACCGCAGAGTTGCGGGCAAAAAAACGGCAAGACCTCAACATGCGATTTTGGCAAGAAAACCTGGATAAAATAATTGCCTTTAACGACCTAAATGTTTTGAAATCTCCCGACAAAATAAGCCACAAACAGATGGAACAAAAAGTACGGGAACAATACAGCCGGTTCGACACTCAACGCAAATTTGCCGATGCCGCCGAAGAAGACCGAAAAGAGCTGGAGGAACTAAAAGCACTGGAAGAAAAAATCAAGAAAAAGAAATGAGCGAAGCCATAAGCATAGAAAACCCGAAAGTCCCGGCAAGTGAAGTTTTTGCGAAGGAGGGCTACAAAAAAACCAAACTCGGATGGATTCCTGAGGAGTGGAGTGTGAAAAGTCTTGGTGAAATTGGTGTTTTTTCAAAAGGAAAAGGAATTTCTAAAAGTGAGATTACCGAAACTGGGTTACCTTGTGTTAGATATGCAGAAATATATACAAAATACAACAACTATGTATACTGCTTCAATTCTTTCATAAATAGGAATTCCGCACAAAATAGTAAGACAATTGAATCTGGTGATATTCTTTTTGCAGGTTCAGGCGAGACTTTAGAAGATATTGGCAAATGTATACCCTATTTGGGAAAAGAAACTGTTTATGCAGGTGGTGATATTATTGTTTTAAAACCAAAAACAGAAAATTCAAAATATTTATCTTTTGCATTAAATCATTCTATAGCGAACAAGCAGAAACATAAATTAGGACAAGGTCATTCCGTTGTTCATATTTATTCGAGTAGCTTAAAAAATCTGAAAATCATTCTCCCTCCCCTGCCCGAGCAACAAAAAATAGCCGCCATCCTTTCCACCTGGGACAATGCAATTGGCAAACAGGAACAACTCATTGCGGTGAAACAACACTTCAAAAAAGGATTGATACAATTGTTATTGACCGGGAAAAAGCGGTTTGATGGGTTTAGTGGGGAGTGGATTGAATCAAAACTTGGAAATTATTGTAATGTTTTAATGTGTAAAAGAATTTTTAATAGTGAGACAAGTGAAATTGGCGAAATACCATTTTACAAAATTGGAACAGTTGGTAAAAAACCTGATGCTTTTATTAGTCGTAAGCTATTTCAAGAATATAAAGAAAAATACAATTATCCTCGCCTCCATGAAATATTAATTACTTGTAGCGGCACAGTTGGAAAATGTATTCCTTATAATGGTGAAGATGCATATTTCCAAGATTCTAACATTGTTTGGATAGATAACCCTAAAAATGAAATTGATAATAAATTTCTATATTATTTAATTTCAACTTTTGATTGGGATAAATTAAACTCGACAACTATTACAAGGATTTATACTAATGACTTGAAAAGTATGAGGATTTCATTTCCCAGTTTTAAAGAACAGCAAAAAATCGCTTCGGTTTTAAGTAACGCAGATAAAGAAATATCCATATTACAAAACCAACTCACCCAACTCCAAACCCAAAAACGCGGCTTAATGCAACAGTTGTTAACGGGAAAGGTGCGGGTTAAGATTTAAAGGAAATGGGGAAATTTGACAATAGAGCAAAGGAAAACCGATTATAAATCAACATTTTTAAAAGGGTCATAAAAAGTCCATAAAATAAAAAAAGAGCCATCTTAAAACTATCATTACTGATATTAAGCCTTTGTTTATCAAGCCAAAAAAATAATTTATATAAAATTTAAAAAGGCCAAAAATCACACAAAAAAAGTGTTAAACCAACAATGTGTAAAACAAATAAAGAAACAATTTAATTAAACGATTATGAACAACTACAATCCCAACATACACCATCGCAAATCCATCCGACTCCAAGGATATGATTACGCACAAGCGGGATTGTATTTTATTACCATTTGCGCCTACAACAAGGAACATCTCTTTGGAGAAATAGAAATTGGCAAGAATGGATTTCCAGAAATGAACTTAAATTATGCAGGAAATATGGCTAGCGATTGTTGGTTGGAAATTCCAAAACATTTCCCCAACACCGTTCTTCATGAATATATCATTATGCCAAACCATATTCATGGCATTATTGAAATTTCAAAAAAAGCAGAAAATATCGTCTGCGATAAAAATATAAGGGCGAAAAATATTACGCCCGGATTAGAAAAAAGATTTTCGCCCCAATTTAAATCCCCATCAAAAACCATAGGATCAATCATTCGCGGATTTAAAATAGGCGTAACGAAATTTATTCGATACGCCCCCGTACGGGCGAAAAATATTTCGCCCCAACCAGATCCTTCTCCTCAATCCGAAAGGGCGAAAGATTTTTCGCCCCAATCCGTACGGGCGAAAAATATTTCGCCCCGACTAGACAAAATTATTTCCTCTATTCCTATTTGGCAACGCGACTATTATGACATTATCATTCGAAATGAAATAGCATATCAACGAATTTCAGCTTATATCATTAATAATCCTTCAAATTGGAAAGAAGATAAATTTTATAAAAAAAAATGATAGATTCTCCGTACGGGAGAAATATTTTTCGCCCCGACAGAGAAATGTTTTTCGCATTAATAATTAAAATATCATGACCATCTATTCAGAATACAACGACTCCCAATCCCCTACCCTAAACCTTCTCCAAAAACTGGGTTGGCAATACATCACACCGAAGCAAACTATTAAAGAGCGTGACGGCTTATTTACCGGGGTATTACTGGAAGACATCCTGGCAAAGCAACTTCATAAAATCAACAATTTTGAATACAAGGGAGATTCCTATAAATTCTCCACAGGCAGCATCCAAGCTGCTATTAATGCTTTAAAATCGGTTCCGGATGAAGGTTTGGCCCGCACGAATGAGAAAGTGTACGACCTGCTTACTTTAGGCAAAAGCTTTACCGAAACCATTCAAGGCGACAGCAAAGGTTTTAGCCTTAAATACATAGATTGGGAAAATATAGAAAACAATGTGTTTCACCTAACGGAAGAATTCGAGGTAGAAGGATTAAATGGCAAACGCCGCCCGGATTTGGTGCTGTTTGTAAACGGGATTCCCTTTGTGGTCATTGAAAACAAAAGACGTGATAAAAATGAGTCCATAGAGGAAGCTATTTCACAAACCCTTCGAAACCAACGTAAAGATGAAGGCATCCCGCGCTTGTTTTATTTTGCGCAATTGTTATTGGCTGTCCATCCCAACGAAGTAAATTATGGCACCACGGGAACACCTGCAAAATTCTGGTCGGTTTGGAAAGAAGATAACGATAAGCAAACCCAAAAAATCTTAAAAAGGGAACTCAAAACTATTCCTTCAGAGAACAGGTTTCCCACACAACAGGATAAAATCCTGGTAGCACTTTGCAGCCCGCAACGGGTTATGGAATTGGCATACAAATACATTGTTTATGATGGGCCTTTAAAAAAGATTGGTCGCTACCAGCAGTATTTTGCGGTACAGGACACCATGGAAAGGGTGAAACAAAAGGATTCCAATGAAAACCGAAGAGGAGGCGTAATATGGCATACTACGGGTAGCGGAAAATCCCTTACCATGGTAATGTTGTCCAAAGCATTGGCATTGGACAAAGAAATACCAAACGCCCGGGTGATTATTGTAACCGACAGGATTAGCCTGGACAAACAAATCTACAAAACCTTTCAAAACTGTGGTAAACGTGTGGAAAAAGCACAAAGCGGCAACCACCTCATCGAACTTTTAAAAGACAAGGGAAACGAGATTATTACCACTATTATTGATAAGTTTCAGGTAGCTTCCCAAAGGGTGAAAATTAAAGATTCCCAGAATATTTTTGTACTTGTAGATGAAAGCCACCGCAGTAATTATGGATCTGCACACGCCAGTATGAAAAAAATACTTCCAAATGCTTCTTATATTGGGTTTACAGGAACACCACTTATGAAGTCCGAAAAAAGCACGGCACGAAAATTTGGTGGATTTATCCATAAATATACTATAGACCAGGCAGTAAAAGATGGCGCTGTTTTGCCATTGCTATATGAAGGACGTTCGGCAAAACTCACCATCAATAAAAAACAAATTGACAAAGGTTTTGAACGCCTTGCAAAACCGCTTGGGGAAGAAGCCCAAAAAGACCTGAAAAAGAAATTCTCTTCCATTTCAAAAATATATGAATCGGATAGTGTGGTGGAAGAAATAGCTTACGACATTTCCAAACATTATACCCTAAACTGGCAAGGAACAAGAGCCAAAGCGCAATTGGCAGTTCCCAGGATCGATGTGGCTATCAAATATCAAAAGTATTTCGAAAACCAAACAGATCCTTCCTTAAAAATCAATACAAGAGTGGTATTTACGCCGCCCGACAGCAGAAAGGACAATGAAGACGTTTGGCAGGAATCAAGTTCAGCATCCCGCAATTATTGGGATGGTTTAATGAAACAATTCCGGGATCAGGACAGCTATGAAAATTATGTGGTGGACAAATTTATAGATCCCGAAGATAACGAGGTGGAAATGCTGATCGTGGTAAGCAAACTCTTAACAGGTTTTGATGCCCCGGTAAACACGCTGTTGTATTTGGCCAAACCATTAAAAGGACATAATTTATTACAAGCCATTGCCAGGGTAAACCGTTTATTTACAGGGAAAGAATTTGGTTACATCATTGACTATGTGGGAGTTTTGGGAAAACTGGATGAAGCCTTAACAGAATATAGCGCATTAGAGGATTTTGAGGAAGATGATTTATTGAACGCGGTGGCAGATATGAGCGATGAAGTGCGCAAAGTACCTATTCATCACGCGGAAGTCTGGGATGTTTTTAAAGAAGTAAAAAATAAGGGCGATATTGAAGCTTTGGAACGATGTATTGCACAAAAAGATATTCGGGATCAATTTTACGATGCGTTATCACAATTTGCAAGAACCCTGCAGGTAGCATTGGCATCAGATACGTTTTATGAAGAATTTACCACGCAACAAATAGGGTTTTATAAAGCAGAACTAAAAAAATTGCAAAGCCTCCGTTTTTCGGTA
This sequence comes from Flavobacteriaceae bacterium, assembly GCA_016649785.1. Taxonomy (GTDB): domain Bacteria; phylum Bacteroidota; class Bacteroidia; order Flavobacteriales; family Flavobacteriaceae; genus Gillisia. The sequence goes on along the minus strand of JAENXB010000036.1, from coordinate 4,260 downwards.
CAGTTGCGCTATGCCGAAAAGATTTCATACAAGGAATATGAACCCAGGGTGAAAAAATTATTGGACTCATACATCAGTGCCGATGAGATTATAGAAATCACGAAAGACGTGAATATTTTCGACAAAAATATGGTGGAAGAAGCCCTTGAAACCTACGGAAAAACCCCTGCTTCAAAAGCCGACTTTATCGCTCACCGAATGAAAAAAGTGATTACCGAAAATATGGAAAAGGATGAGGCTTACTATAAAAAATTCTCAGACCTTATTGAACAAACCATCAACGATTTTCACGAGGGGAGATTGGGCGAGAAAGAATATCTCGAAAAAATAAATAAAGTCCGGGAGGATTTCGAAACAGGATATCAGGAAGGAATTCCGTTATTGGTAAAGGACAACCCTGAAGCAAGAGCAGTTTTCGGAGCTATTTCTCAAGTAATAACAAACAAGCACGGAAAGGAAAAATCCACAAACATTTCAGAAAAACTGGCAATTGCGGGAATTGACATTAAGGAAATTATTGAGAAACTGACCATCAGGGATTGGAAGAAAAATTTGGACATCCAGAACAAAATGGAAAATGAAATTGAGGATTATCTGATGGAACATAGAAAAGATTTAGGAGTGGACATTAATTTCAACGAAATAGATGCAATCCTGTTGAAGTGTTTAAAAGTGGCTAAAAATAATTACTGATGCACAGCGTACAATACGGGACAAAAAAAATCGAGTTCCAAATAAGGTGGGCAAACCGTAAAACCCTGGCAATAGAAGTGCATCCGGATAGTACCGTTTTATTAATCGCCCCAGAAGAAACAAGCATTGAAGATCTAAAAGCAAAAGTCACAAAACGCGTAAAATGGATCGTGAAACAACAGGAATATTTTGAACAGTTTCTTCCTCATACCCCCTTAAGGGAATATGTTTCCGGAGAAACACATTATTATTTGGGCAGACGCTATGTTTTGAAGGTTAATTCCGGAGATATAAATGCTGTGAAGCTCAAGGCAGGCCAGATTATTGTTTACACGACAAATCCTTCGCCAACAAACGTAAAATCCCTCTTAGCCGCCTGGTATTACAATCATGCAAAAAACAAATTTGAAACTGTTTTACAAGAAGTTAAACCCAAATTTCAGCAGGATGATATTTCAATTGGGGATTTACAAATTCAGCGAATGAAAAAACGCTGGGGAAGTTGTACCCCAAACGGCAAAATCACCCTTAATCCGGAATTGATAAAAGCTCCCACAAAATGTATAGAGTATGTAATTATTCATGAACTCTGCCATATAAAAATCCCCAACCACAGTAAATCTTTTTATAACCTCCTTGAAGAAAAAATTCCAAATTGGGAAAAATGGAAGATGAAATTGGAGAAAATTATGGTGTAAAATATATAAAGCTTAAAATTTCAAATTCTTACTCATAAGAATTAAGGGTCGCGATCTATCCATTGATTGGCAAGAGCTATCCGAATTATCCTGCAATTTCCGTTTTCAAAATTTTGAAAATTAAAATTATTTTACTGGAAAATAATTATCAAAAATCATTATTTAATGGAATAAAATCCATTTGGCCATAAAAATATACTTCTAGAAAAATCAAAATAGGTTATAAATCAGTTATAGTGGAAAATATTTTCGGAAAAAATCGTTTTACTGGAAATTAATAGTTATTTTTGAATTGTAAAAGCAATCCTAATGGAAAATAACATACCAATTCACTTGCAAGAAGTAATTTTCGCTTCAAGCGATACAGCAATAAGCAGACAATTAGGAAATCTGGTAAAAACAGGGCAAATAAAAAAAATTGCACCACGTATTTATACCTCAAATTTCAATGAATCAGAAGAGGTAATTATTAGAAGAAACATTTTCACCATTATAGGAAAACTATATCCAGGTACGGTATTAAGCCATCGTTCTGCTTTTGAATTCAAACCAACAACAGCAAATCAAATATTTGTGACCTACACCTATACCAAGAAAATTGAATTACCAGGTATAACCATTCGTTTCATGGAAGGAATGTCTGCAATTGAAGGTGACAACCTGTTTTCGGGAGATTTATTTGTGTCACAACAAGAAAGAGCTTTTTTAGAAAATTTGCAAACATCACGTCAAGTAGGACCAACTTCCAAAACAATTACATTACCGGAAATCGAAGGTAAACTAGAACAAATAGTACAAGTAAAAGGAGAAGAAGGACTAAACCAATTCAGAGATAAAACAAGAGAAATTGCCAACAAATTAGGGATGCAAACCGAGTTTGAAAAGCTAAACAAACTAATAAGCGCTTTGTTAACAACAAAGCCTTCCAAGATACTCACATCACCAATAGCATTAGCAAGAGCTTTAGGAAATCCTTACGACAAACACCGCTTAGAATTATTCGAAAAATTATTCATAGAATTACAGCAACAACCTTATAAAGACAGGCAAGACGTCAATAATGAAACCAATGCTTTTAGAAATTTTGCTTTCTTTGAAGCCTATTTTTCCAACTATATTGAAGGTACTATTTTTGAAATTGAAGAAGCCAAAAGCATCATTCAAACCGAAACACCAATTCCAAATCGTGACGAAGATTCACACGACATTTTAGGAACATACAGACTAGTCAGCAACCAAAAGGAAATGAGTACAACACCTTCAAATCCAGAGGAATTACTGAAGATATTGCAATACAGACATCAAATACTTTTAGGAACCAGAACCTCAAAAAAGCCAGGGCAATTCAAAGACAAAAACAACCGTGCAGGCGAAACACATTTTGTCGACCACACCTTAGTGAGAGGAACTTTAATAAAAGGATTTGATTACTACCAAGCATCGCAAGAACCCTTTGCAAAAGCAGCCTACATCATGTTCATGATAAGCGAAATACACCCATTCTTAGATGGAAATGGAAGAATAGCAAGAGTAATGATGAATGCCGAATTAGTAAAAGCAAACCAAACACGAATAATCATTCCAACGGTGTACCGCGATGACTATTTAGGAGCACTAAGAAGACTAACAAGAAACGATGATCCAAAAGTTTATATCAGAATGCTGCAAAGAGCCCAGGAATTCAGTGCAACACTATTAGCAAACGACATGGATGCATTAGAAAATTACCTTACGTCAAGCAATGCTTTCAAAGAACACGATAAAGCAAAATTGAAGATAATCCCATTTCAATAATAACAAAATAAAAAGCACAGAATAAAGCCGGACGTTTTACACTCCAATTGCCTCTCCTTGAAACGCTCTAAAAAAATTACTGTCACACCCAACGCGCTTGCCAGTGGCTCCTGGACAACTTTTTTTAAAACTTCCACGTACCTGCCTGTTTTAGATGGATATTCCCGAACAAACCGTACACCTGCTTCGCGGTTACGCCCCCTTCCTTTCAAAAGCTTCCTCTAACCCTTTTTCTTTGCTCCCAATTTCGTTCTCAACGCTTCCAGTTCATCCATTTCTCTTCCCACTTTCTTGTCAACCACCTTTGCATAAATCTGGGTGGTTTTTAAAGATTTATGACCTAACATTTTGCTGACAGATTCCATGGAAACGCCATTTGAGATCGTTACAGTTGTCGCAAAAGTGTGCCGGGCCAAATGCGTGGTTAAATTCTTTTTTATTCCACAGAGGTCGGCTATTTCCTTTAAATAAGCATTGGACTTTTGATTAGTCAAAACCGGGAGGATTCCTTTTCCTGCAATTGCATAAGGATGGGAGGCATATTTGTCCAGAATGCTTTCCGAAACAAGCAATAATGAAATACTGCTCAAGGAATCGGTTTTTTGTCGCTTTGTTTTTATCCACCTTTTACCGTTGATTCCAATAATAATATCATCCCCGGAAAGCTTCTTCACATCGGCATACGCCAGGCCAGTGTAACAACAAAACAGAAAAATGTCCTTTACCTGTTCCAGGCGTGGTATAGAAAACTCCTTGTCTATTAAAAGTTGTAGCTCTTCTTCTGTCAAATATTCCCTATCGGAATTTTTCCAGCTTCCTTTCCAGTGAAAAAATGGATCTTTTTCTATCCATTGATTTGCATAAGCAATCCGAATTATCTTTTTAAAATTGACGATATATTTTTGAACAGTATTATGGGCGCAATCCTTTTCAGATTTCAGGAAATATTCAAACCCGGTGATAAACTTGTAATCAACTTCCTGAATAGGGATGTCTTTTTTCTGGTAACAAAAAGCCAAAAATTCCCCGACATGATTTTTTGCTGCATTATAGCGATGTAAAGTGCCATTGGTAT
>JAENXB010000400.1 GCA_016649785.1 Flavobacteriaceae bacterium | reverse complement strand
TTCAAAATACGTGCGTGTGGTTACCGGAATGAATATTCACGATACTACAGCCGGATTTGTTTGTTATAAGCGAAAAGTCCTGGAAAAAATAAATTTGGACAGGATCCGCTTTGTAGGATATGCTTTTCAAATTGAAATGAAATTTAAGGCACATTTGTTAAACTTTGACATTAAGGAAATTCCTGTAATATTTACCGACAGAACTAAAGGAACTTCAAAGATGAGTGGGGGAATAATATCTGAAGCCGTATTTGGTGTAATTAATATGAAATTAAAAAGTCTTTTTAATAAGATGTCAACATAATGAAGAAGGTTTTAATTAAAAATGCACGTATCGTTAACGAAGGGACAATCTCTGAAGGTGATGTTTATATAGTAGAAGGGATTATAGCTGAAATTGCCGATAGCATTAGCGCAAAATCTCCCGATGTGGTGATAATTGATGCGGAGGGGAATTATCTGTTGCCCGGGTTGATAGATGATCAGGTTCATTTTAGGGAACCGGGATTAACCCATAAGGAAACTATAGAAACCGGATCCCGTGCCGCAGTTGCAGGCGGAATTACCTCTTTTATAGAAATGCCCAATACGCTTCCGCAAACCACGACCATAGAGCGGTTGCAGGAAAAGTTTAATTTGGCAAAAGAATCTTCTTACGCCAATTACTCCTTTATGTTTGGAGGTACAAACGATAATCTGGAAGAAATTTTAAAGGTTGATCCCAAAACAACCGCTGCTTTAAAACTGTTTTTAGGTTCTTCTACCGGGGATATGCTGGTGGACGACCCAAAAATTCTGGAAGAGATCTTCACCAAATCGCCGTTGATGATTGCCGTGCATTGTGAAGATGAAGCTACAATTCAAAGAAATTTAAACGAATATAAAGAACGTTACGGGGATGATATTCCAATTGAAATGCATCCAAAAATAAGAAGTGAAGAAGCTTGTTACCTTTCTTCCTCCAGGGCCGTTGCGTTGGCAAAAAAAACAGGAGCAAGATTGCACGTTTTTCACCTTTCCACCGCGAAAGAAATTTCCCTTTTTGAAAATAAAAAACCTTTAAAGGACAAAAAAATAACTGCCGAAGTTTGTGTACACCATCTTTGGTTCAACGATTCCGATTATCAGAAAAAAGGAACCTTAATAAAATGGAATCCCGCGATTAAAACCAAACATGACCAAGAAGCATTAATGCAAGGACTAAT
>JAENXB010000208.1 GCA_016649785.1 Flavobacteriaceae bacterium | reverse complement strand
GGGTACGCATGAATTTTTTGGCAATGGTGGATACTTCTTTCGGCATCGTGGCTGAAAATAACCAGGTGCTTTTTTCTTTAGGCGTATGCGATAAAATTGCAGTAATATCTTCAAAAAAGCCCATATTCAACATTTCATCGGCCTCGTCCAAAATGCAATATTCTATTTTTGAAATATCGACCAATTTACGGTTGATCATATCCTGCATTCTTCCCGGAGTTGCCACAATAATTTGTGCTCCCCGTTTAATCTCACGTGCTTGTTCCGTAATACTTGCACCTCCGTAAATTGCCACAGTGTGCAATCCGGGTGTGAATTTGGAATAATGTTTAAGCTCGTTTGTAATTTGCATACACAATTCCCGGGTTGGGGAAAGAATTAATCCTTGTGTGTGTTTCTTTTCAGCGTTTATTTTTTGAATGAGCGGAAAACCAAAAGCAGCTGTTTTCCCTGTACCGGTTTGGGCAAGTGCCACCATATCGGTGTCTTCTTGCAATAGAATGGGGATTGCTTTTTCCTGTACCTCACTTGGGCTTGTAAAGCCCATATCTTCGACCGCTTTAAGAATGGCAGGATTTAACCCTAATTGTTCAAATTTATCCATATAAAATTTTAATAAGTTGCAAAGGTAAGCATTAGTTTACAGCTTATTGAAGAATTTTTTAAATGATTGAAAATCAGTTAATTCGAGAGAAAATCAATCAAATCCCGAAAAGCGATCCCACGGTGGCTTATAGCCGACTTTTCTTCTAAATTCATTTCGGCAAAAGTTTTGTCGCTTCCATCTGGCTGAAAGACAGCGTCATATCCAAAACCGCCGGTCCCTCTTTTTTCTCCGGTAATTTTCCCCTTGCAAATTCCTGGAAACATATATTGGCGATCGTTTAAATTTAGAGCGACCACAGTTTTAAATTGTGCAGTGCGGTTGGCATTTCCCTCCAGCTCATTTAACAACTTTTGTATGTTTGCATCATCGTTTTTTTCTTCTCCTGCATACCGGGCTGAATATACTCCCGGTTTTCCGTTTAGAGCTTCCACTTCAAGTCCAGTGTCATCTGCAAAGCAATCCAAATTATATGTTTGCGTGACGAAATCGGCTTTTAAGACTGCATTTTCTTCAATAGTTTCCGCTGTTTCTGGAATTTCTGTAAAACACCCAAGCTCATCCAGGGATATTAATTGAAATGAATCGGGCAATAAAGCCTGTACTTCTTTTAACTTGTTTTTATTGTGAGTTGCAAATACGAGTTTCATCTGTATGTATTATTTTTTTAGCGGATATTTATTACATCCATATAGGCATTTCCCGGTGCGAGAAACTTTATTCTAATAGATATTCCATTCAACTGAATTTTTAAATATTAACGATGGTGATATGGCTCATTTCTCAAAATAGTAAAGGCCCGGTAGAGCTGTTCAGTAAAAAATAAACGAACCATTTGATGGGAAAAGGTCATTTTGGATAAGGAAATAGTCGAATCGGCACGAGTATAAACGGCTTCAGAAAATCCATAAGGCCCACCAATAACAAATACAAGTTGCTTTAATCCGCTGTTCAGCCTTTTCTGAATATATTCTGAAAAGGCTTCAGAAGTAAATTGTTTTCCGCCTTCATCCAAAAGCACCACAAAATCTGAGGCGATTAACTTGTTTAAGAGAAGTTCGCCTTCTTTTTGTTTTTGTTGATTTTCATTTAAATTTTTAGCTTTTTTAATATCGGGGATCAGTTCAAATTCAAATTTGTTGTAAAACTGAAGCCGGTTGATGTAAACTTCAGTTAAATTTTGAAGGGCCGGATCATCAGTTTTTCCAATTCCAAGTAATTTTATGGTCATTTATTTATAACTTTTACTTTGCTACATTTACAAAAATAACCATTGAAATGATCTCACAGGCACAATTTGAAAAGGAAATTGAATTAATTATAAGCAATGCCATCCGGGAAGATGTTGGGGAAGGGGATCACAGTTCTTTGGCCTGTATTCCAAAGGCTGCACATGGCAAGGCAAAATTGCTGGTTAAAGATAATGGGATCATTGCCGGAGTTGAATTTGCTAAACAGGTTTTTGAATATGTAGACAAAGACCTTAAAGTTGAGATTTTGATTAAGGACGGGAGTTTAGTTAAGAAAAAAGACATTGTTTTTTATGTGGAAGGTTCTTCCCAATCTATTTTAAAGACAGAAAGGCTGGTTTTAAATGCTATGCAGAGAATGAGTGCCATTGCTACCAAAACTCAGGAATTTGTGACGAAACTGGAAGGCACCAAAACTAAAATCCTGGATACCCGGAAAACCACCCCCGGAATTCGGGCATTAGAAAAATGGGCAGTAAAAATTGGAGGTGGTGAAAATCACCGATTCGGATTATTTGATATGATCATGCTAAAAGACAATCATATAGATTTCGCGGGAGGAATTACACCGGCAATTGATAAAACCAAACAGTATTTAAAGGAGAACAACCTGGATCTAAAGATTATTGTAGAAGCCAGGAATCTCACCGAGATTAAGGAAATTTTAAAGGCTGAAGGAATTTATCGTATTTTAATAGATAATTTCAGTTTTGAAGAAACAAAAGTGGCGGTTCAACTTATAAATAATAAATGTTTAACCGAATCCAGCGGCGGAATTACCATTGATACCCTAAGACAATATGCCGAATGTGGGGTAGATTTTATCTCCAGTGGCGCATTGACACATTCCATTTATAATATGGACCTAAGTTTAAAAGCTGTGTAATATATGCATATTGATAGAGCGGTAATATCCATTTTAAAAAACATATCTGATGCCTGGGAACGGATGACGAGAAAAATCATTCTTCCCGGCTTAAATGGGTTAACCGCTTATGATCTATGGGAAATTTATTCGGGAGGCATCATCAAGGGAACCTTTTCTACCAGGGCAAGCGCGATCGCTTTTAGCTTTTTTATGGCCTTATTTCCATTTTTGCTCTTTGTGCTTAATTTAATTCCCTACATAAATTTTATAGACGATTTCCAGTTGCAGTTCCTGGTATTCATGGATTCTCTTTTGCCGCCAACCACTTCCGAATTTTTTAATGATATTTTTTTGGATATTGCCAACACCCCTCGTGGAGGTCTACTCTCTTTTGCTTTTATTTTATCCATATTTTTAATGACCAATGGTGTAAACGCAATCTTTACAGGATTTGAATTTTCATATCACACAAATGCCAATAGGTCTATAATAAAGCAATACGTGGTAGCAGTGGGGATTTCTATTTTCATGGCATTATTGTTGCTAATAACCGTGATACTAATGGTTTACTTAACCTATGCAGTAGATGATTTAAGTGAAATAGGAATTTTTATTGAAAAGGGTTTCTCTGCAATGTTGGTAAAATATGCGGTGTTCATTCTGTTAATTTATATTACGGTCTCGATATTGTATTATTTTGGAACCAAGGAAGGAAGACAATCCAATTTTTTTTCAATAGCAGCACTATTAACAACCCTGCTTATGTTGATTACAACCTATCTTTTTGGTGTATATATAGAAAATTTTGCTCAGTATAACGAATTGTATGGCTCCATTGGAGCACTTTTGGTCTTGATGATCTATATTTGGTTAAATTCAAATATATTGTTGCTGGGTTTTGAATTAAATGCGAGTCTAATTAAAATGAAAAAAGGATTACATATAAACTAACAAATCAAACTATTATGAAAAAAGTATTCTTATTATTATTTGCGATCACAACTTTCGCCTCGGCCCCCGCTCAAACAATAGTCGGTGGAGCTACCTTACCTAATACAGTTAGCTTTGAAGGTGAAAAATTAATATTAAACGGAGCCGGGGTAAGAGAAAAATTTTGGATGGATATGTATGCCGGGGCACTATATTTAACCTCAAAATCCTCTGATGCCAAAGAGATTGTGAACAGCAATAATCCCGGGGCAATTAAACTTCATATTGTATCCAATCTTATTACCAGTGACAAAATGATCTCAGCCATAAATGAAGGTTTTGAAAATTCAACTAATGGGAAAACCGAAGCATTTTCTTCTGAAATAGAAAAATTCATAAGTTATTTTGAAGAACAAATTAACAAAGAAGACGTTTTTGATATTGTCTATATTCCCTCAAAAGGGGTGCTGGTTTATAAAAATGGCACACAAAAGGGAATCATTAAGGGATTGGAATTTAAAAAAGCATTATTCGGGATATGGTTGTCTGATAAACCTGCCGATAAAAAATTGAAACAGGCTATGTTGGGTATGAAATAAAGTTTGTTTAATTACAAAATTTGACTTTAAAACTTAAATATAATGCTCAGGAAGAAATCATTTTTGATTTTAATGCTGTTTTTAACTGTTAGCAACTTGCAATCCCAATCGGTATTGGGTGCATGGAAAGCCATCAATGAAGAAAGCGGAAAAGCCATGTGTATTATTGAAATTTATGAAGAGGAGGGTCAGTTTTTTGGAAAAATCAAGAAAATTATAAAGGAAGAAGACAGGGATCAACTTTGTGGCAAATGTGAGGGAGATTTAAAAGACATGCCCGTTGAAGGAATGGTGGTTATTGACGGATTGGAAAAAGACGGAGATTATTATGTTGGAGGAACCGCTCTTGACCCTAAATCCGGAAAGGAATACAGATGTAAAATCTGGCTGGATGAGATGAATCCCGATATTTTAAAGGTAAGGGGATATCTGGCGATATTTTACAGAACCCAAACCTGGGAAAGGGCTCAATAATTTTTAAAACAAAAAGCATATAAAACCATTCTTTTTTAAAGGGTGGTTTTTTTTATTTGGAGAAAAAAGAAACTTAAATTTGTTCTCC